>DASZGP010000221.1:0-20675 GCA_035938695.1 Candidatus Dormiibacterota bacterium
CCAGGAGCTGGCCGGGTTGGTCACGCCGCCGCCGAAGGTGACCTGGCCGGCCGAGGGTCCCAGGTACTGGCCGGCGATGGCGATGGTCTTGCCCACCGTGGCGCTGCCCAGGTTGCCGCCGTTGACGGTCGGCGGCAGGAAGGTGTAGGCGCCGGCCGCCAGGCTGATCTGCTGGGTGCTGGCCTGGGAGGAGGCGTCCTTGAGCACGTTGAAGCGGAGCGACTGGTTGCAGCTCTGGTTGTCGGGGTTGAAGCTCACCGAGGAGCCGGTCCAGCTGCCCAGGGTGCCGCAGGCCAGCGTCAGCTGCGGGTTCTGGGGCATGGTGGGCGGGCGCAGGTTGGCGCCGGAGACGGTGACGCTGTTGGTCCCGAGCTGGCCCGACGCCGGGCTGATCCCGGAGATCGTGGGCAGGATGGTGACCTGCAGGTTGTGCCCGGTCTGGTGGCTGGAGCCGATGTTGTCGAAGGCCGCCACCCCGACCTGGGCGCCGTCGGCCAGGTTCCCGGGGACGGTCAGGTTGATGTGGGTGTCGGTGCAGTCGGGCGCGTTGAGCGACTTCGGGGCCACCTGGGTCTGGGCCAGGTCGGGCAGGTGGTAGAAGGTCACCGAGGGCGCCTGGCCGACGGTGCAGTCGCTGGTACCGAACTGGGTGAACCCCTGGCCGTCGATACCCAGCGCGGAGCCCGGGGTGACGACGTAGGCCGAAAGCCCGCTGACCGACGGCGAGCCGGACGCCAGGGCGCCGACCGCCAGGGCGGCCATCCCGGCCGCCAGGACGGCGGCGCGGGCCAGCTTGCCGGGGTCGGGACGCACGGCCCTCATCTTGGCGGTTGGGAGGCGCGGAGGGCCGTCACTGGATCAGGTCGGCGAAGACCACGTAGCGCTGGGTGGCCAGGGCGCCGGCCCAGAGCGGGTAGCAGGTGATGAAGGTCAGGGTCGGCTTGGGGTGGCTGGAGCCGGTGACCGAGGTGTCGTGGGCGTCGACGATCTTGAAGCCGGTGACCCGGTACTTGTAGCTGCCGTAGTTGGTCTGCAGCTCGATCAGGTCGCCGGTCTTCACGCTGCCCCAGGACAGCGAGTAGGAGTTGTGGTTGGAGATCACCACGTTGTCGGGCTCGCCCGGGTAGGCCGTGCCCGGGATGTGGCCGGGGCCGCCGGCCAGGACCCGGCTGTCGGTCCCCTCAAGGACCACGCCGACGAACTTGATCGAGGGGACGTTGATCTTGGCCAGCGGCTGCCCGTAGCCGAGCCGGGGCCGCTCGAAGGCCAGCACCGGGCTGGCGTCGTCACCGGACGCGGCGACGGGGACGTGGGTCTGGTCCCACTGCTGGGTCAGCGAAGCCTGGCTGTCGGCGGTATAGGCGACGTTGCTGCCCACGTAGAGGAACAGGCTGAAGGCCAAGCCGAACATCAGCCAGCTGGCAAATCGGGATGGATGAAATCTGACCACGTTCAGTTGTTGGGGGTCCACAAATGGTAAAGGAGCGGCGGGCCGAAGCCCGCCGCTCCTTTACAGAGATTTACTGGTTGCTCAGTTCCGACCGAGGCGGGCCTGACGGACGCTCAGCCCGGCGCCGGCGGCCACGAGGGCCAGGGCCAGGATGGCGAGGGGCAGGACGCTGTTGCCGGTGCTCGGCGGGATCTGACGCGGCTGGCAGGCGACCTGGCAGGTCACCGCCGGGTTCAGGCTGGCCTCAGCCGAGGCGACGCCCAGCTGGACGTCGGCCAGGTTGGCGGTGCCGTTGGCGGCGCCACCCAGGCTCAGCGGCAGGCCGCCGAGGGTCTGGCTCAGACCGGTGCTGTTGACGATCGCGTTGATCGCCGCGAGGTTGAGGTCGACCTTGACCTCCAGCGTCACGATCTTGGCCGCGGCCGAGGTGATGCTGTTGGTCGAGGGGATGACCGCCGCGCCGCGGGTCAGGGTGACGGTGATCAGGCTGCCGATACCGGCCAGGCTGGGCACCGAGGGGATGTTGTTCAGCGCGGCCAGCGAGCCGGCGCAGGTGGTCTTGCCCGGGAGGCTGACGGTGCACGAGGTGCCCGGGGCAAGCGCGGTGTCGGTGTCCAGGACCTTGATGCCCAGGACGCTGACGGAGGCCAGGTGGCCCTCAGCCGCGGCGACCTGCTGGTTCACACCATCCAGGGCGACGTTGGCACTGGCCTTGATGCCCTCGACGGTGACCAGCGAGCTGCCGGTGAGGTCGAGGCTGGAGCCGGTGGTCGACTTGACGGTGTCCAGGACGTTGGCCGGGATCAGCGCCAGGACGGTGTTCAGCTCCTTGGCCAGGACCGGGTTGTTCAGCTTGACGGCGTCGATGCGGACGGCCTGGCTGAAACCGTTGGCCTTGACCACGTTGCCCTCACGGACGATCGAACCCAGGGCGGTGGAGGGACCGGTGCCGATGATGTCGTTCATCTGCAGACCGTTCAGCGCGGCCATCGAGTTGCGCATGTTGGCGATCTGCTGGACCAGCTGGTCGACCTTGGTCAGGTCGACGGTCTTGGTGCCGGTCTTGACGACGGCGTCGGTCGTGTTGTTGACGGTGCTGGTCACGGTGCCCAGGGCACCAACCACCACGCCACCGGCGACCGGGACGTTGCCCACGCTGCCGCCGAGCTTGTTCTCGACGGACTGGAGCGCGCTCTGGACGGTGCCCAGGGCGCTGATCAGGCTGGGGGCGGCGGCCGGCACGCTGAGCTTGCCAAGCAGGCTCGGCGCGATGTTCAGGCTGGTGACCGCGTTGTTCGCGGCGGCACCGCTCGGCAGCGCCTTGGCCTCGAAGGGATCGAGGTGGAAGGCCGCGGCCTGGGTCAGGAGGCCACCCTGGTTGATGGTGGCGATGTCGCCCGTCTTGTCCTCACCGAAGTTCGCGGAGACCGAGTGGCTGAGGTGGACGGTGGGATTGCCAAGGGTGTCGGCGATCGGGGTGCCGAGCTGGGCCTGGATCTGGTCCAGGGCGCCCTGCAGGGTCCCGGTGGTGTCGCTGCTGATCAGCGGCTGGAGCGCGCTCTGGACCGCCGAGACGGTGCCGGCGGGGAGGTTCTGAACCATCGCGTTGAGCAGGTTCAGCTCGCTCTGCAGCGCGGCCGCGTTGACCACGACGGGGGTGGAGACCGCGCCGCCGCTGGTCAGGCCGGCGCCGTTGTTGCCCTTCGACTCACCGTTGGCGGTGGCCGAGTCGACGGTCACCAGGATGTCGCCGGTGGGGTTGGCGAGGGTGCTGCCGACCACATTGTTGATCGACTGGCCGGCGCCCGCCGGCAGGCTGCTCAGGATCGACTGGATCCCGGAGAGGTTGGCGTTGAGCACCGCGTTCGGCGAAACCGAGAGGTTGAGCGCCGAGCCGGCACCGCTGCCGTTGTAGTAGGAGAGGCTGTTGTCCGCGAGAACGGGGCCCGTCGCGCCGAGCGCGAAAACGCCGCCGATCGCGACAGCCGTGGCGAGCCGATAGGCCCGCGAGGTGCTGCCTTTCAAGTAAGTCCTCGAATTGAGACTCCGTCCAACGGCGTTGCGCCACCTGTCACGTATGGCGTTCGCCGCCCTTCGGCGGTCTCGTCTACAGGTTCGGAGTATGGAGGGCTGGCCCTCATGCGGCAAATACACGTGACCCACTTGTTACAAAACGTATCCGCCGGGGGCCACGGTAGGCTTTCCCGGTGACGCACGAGGGTTCTCCGGTGGCGGTCCGCTTCGCCCCCAGCCCCACCGGCGCGCTGCACCCCGGCAGCGCCCGCACGGTGATCTTCAACCACCTCTTCGCGCGCCAGCAGGGGGGGCGGTTCATCCTCCGCATCGAGGACACCGACCGCAAGCGCTACGCCGAGGCCAGCCTGGCCTCGATCCTCGACGGCATCCGCTGGCTGGGGCTGGCCTGGGACGAGGGCCCGGAGGTCGGCGGACCGCACTTTCCCTACTTCCAGTCGGAGCGCCTGAGCCACTACCACCAGGCGGTGGAGCGGCTGCTGGCGGCGGGCGACGCCTACCGCTGCTTCTGCACCGCCGAGCGCCTGGAGGCCCTGCGCGAAGAGCAGCGCCTGGCCGGCCGGCCCACGATGTACGACCGCCACTGCCTGCTCCTGGACCCCGGCGAGGCCGAGCGGCGCTTCGCGGCGGGCGAGCCGGCGGTGGTGCGGATGCGGGTGCCCGAGGGGGAGACGGTGGTCGCCGACCTGATCCGGGGCGACCGGACGATCGCCAACGCGACCGTCGACGACCAGGTGATCCTGAAGTCGGACGGCTTCCCCACCTACCACCTGGCGGCCACCGTCGACGACCACCTGATGGGGATCACCCACGTGATCCGGGCCGAGGAGTGGCTGCCCTCGACCCCCAAGCACCTGATGCTCTACCGGATGCTGGGCTGGGAGCCCCCGGTCTACGCCCACGTGCCGCTGGTGCTGGGGCCGGACAAGGCCAAGCTCTCCAAGCGCCACGGCGCGGCCTCGCTGCTGGAGTACCGCGACCAGGGCTACCTGCCCGAGGCGATGGTCAACTTCCTGGCCTTCCTGGGCTGGTCGCCGGGCACGGAACAGGACCTGTTCGATGTCGACGAGCTGATCCAGGCCTTCCGGCTCGACAAGGTCCAGTCCAGCCCGGCGGTCTTCGACGTCGCCAAGCTGGACAACCTCAACGGCCAGTGGATCAGGCGGCTGCCGCCGGAGGAGTTCGCGCGGCGCGTCAAGCCCTTCGTGCCCTGGCTCAGCGACGAGCTGCTGCTGCACGCCGCGCCCCTGATCCAGGAGCGGATCACCCGGCTCACCGAGGCCCCCCAGTACCTCGACTTCCTGGTCCTGCGCCCGGCCGAGCTGCCCGCCGAGCTGGCGCCCAAGAAGCGCACCCCGGACGAGACCATCCGGGTGCTCCAGGAGGCCCGGGCCTACTTCGAGGGCGCCGAGCTGGGGCCGGCGATGGAGGCCGGCCTGCGCCAGGTGGCCGAGGGCCTGGGATGGAAGGCCGGCGAGATCTTCATGACCCTGCGGGTGGCGCTGACCGGCAGGACCGTGACCCCTCCCCTGCTGGAGTCGGCCAGGCTGCTGGGGCGGGCCGAGTGCCTGGTCCGGCTGGACCACGCCATCGGGCAGCTGATCGGGCGCCCGGCGGCGCTGTAGCCCGACCCGCGGCGCGACCTTCGCTCAGCCCGCGCGGCGGGCAGGGGCGTTAATTGAATGGTGACCCTCAGCCCGCTCTCGGTCCTGACCTACTACCTGCGCAACAAGCGCCGGGTGGTGCCGCTGCTGCTGATCCTGGCCCTGGCGGTGGCCCTGATGGTGGTCGTCCAGGCGCTGGTCAGCTCCGCCAGCGACACCGCCTACGCGATCTTCGGCAGCTACTCCAAGGTCGAGGTGGTGGCCCCGAGGGTCAAGAGCCAGCAGGACGCCTACAAGCCGATCGCCGCGGCCCTCGACACCCTCCGCGCCCAGCAGGGGGCGCTGGCCTCCGGTGGCGCGCTGCCGGGCGCGGCCGGCGACCTCGCCGGCCTCAGCCTGCTGCTGGCCGACCTCCAGGGGCTGCCCGGCCGGCTCAAGGCGGCCGCCCCGTCGACCGCGCCGCTGACCGGCCGGCTGGCCCAGGCGTCGGGGCACGGCACCCAGCTCAGCGCCGACCTGACCAAGCTCGGCGCCGACCTCCACCAGGCCCAGCAGCGGCAGTCCGAGCAGGCCCAGCTGGCGGCGGCGCTGGCCGCCGTGCAGAGGAACCCCAGCGACCCCAACCCGATCCTGGACTACCTGCGCCAGTCCCACGACTTCGCCGCCCTGACCACGCCCGACACCACCGACTACGCCACCATCGAGGCCGACGCCAACCGCGCCGCCGCCGACTCCCAGACCCTGGTCGGCGACCTGACCGCGGTGCGCGGGCTGGTCCAGGCCCTGGCCGCGACGCCACCGCCGGACCTGCCCCGGCTGCTGCCGACCTCCCTGCCCAAGCTGCCCCAGGCCGACGCCGCGCTCAAGGGGCTATCGACCCAGCTGTCGTCGCTGCAGGCCTCGCTGGCGACCCTGACCCAGCCCCAGGGCGACATCGCCGCCATGGAGGCCAGGATCAGGACCATCCCCGGGGTCGCCAGGGTTGAGCGCGACACCTACGCCAACATCGACCTCAACATGCTCGCCGGCAACG
Source organism: Candidatus Dormiibacterota bacterium (assembly GCA_035938695.1). Taxonomy (GTDB): domain Bacteria; phylum Chloroflexota; class Dormibacteria; order DASZGP01; family DASZGP01; genus DASZGP01. The sequence continues at coordinate 6,122 of DASZGP010000221.1, forward strand.
CCAACTTCGACCTCTACGGCCTCGACGCCGCCGGGATGCGGGAGATGCTGGCGCTCTACGGCGACCACCTCAGCGCCGGCCGGCTGCCCGACCCGGCCAGGCCCGAGGTGGTCATCTCCGAGGCCGTGGCCCGGGCCCGCGGCATCGGCATCGGCGGCCTGGTCGGCTCCGACGTCGACGAGCTGGACTCCCTGCCCGAGCACTTCACCGTCGTCGGCCTGATCGCGGGGCCGACGCGGCTGGGCTTCATCCCCCGGCAGTACATGGTCGACAACTACTTCTTCTCGCGCCGCTACGAGGCGCTGCTGGTGTTCCCCGGGAGCGCCGGGCCGGCGCCGATCCGGGCCGCGCTTCACGCCGCCGTCGCCAAGCAGCCCTACCGGATCTTCGACGGGCCCTTCATCGCGGGCAAGATCGACTCCCTGCTGGTCAACCTGGAGAAGATCAACGCCTTCCTGACCTTCGCCGTGGCCGGGACCCTGGCGCTGGTCATCGCCCTGCTCAACAACCTCTACTTCCGGCAGCGGATGAACGAGTTCGGCCTGCTGGCCGCGCTGGGTTACCCCCGGCGCCGGCTGGCCGCCAAGGTGGCGACGGAGGGGGCCCTGGTCGTAGGGGCGGCCTGGGTCGTCGGCGCGGCCCTGGCGGTGGCGGCGCTGGCCTGGTTCGACGCGGCCTACATCCGCCCCCACGGTCTGGAGCTGCGGGTCTTCGACCCCGCCATCCTGCTCCGGGCGACGCTGCCGGTGCCGGTGCTGGTGCTGCTGGTGTCGCAGGCGACGTTGCTGCTGCAGCTGGCCCGGCTGGACCCCATCAGCATCATCGAGCGGCGGGACTGACGGTGAGCGGCGCGGTTGCCGGGGTGGGCAGGGACAGCGCGGCGACCGAAGCCGCCAGGGCGCGGATTGAAAGCGCGCCGCGGACCAGCCCTGGCGGCGCCGCGCTGCTGGAGGCCCGCGGCCTGACGCTGAGCTACAGCGGCGGCGGCGAGCGGCACACGGCGGTCGAGGCCGTCGACTTCGACCTGGCCGAACGCAGCTTCACCGCCGTGGTCGGGCCGTCCGGGTCGGGGAAGTCCTCGCTGCTCTACCTGCTCTCGGGCCTGCGCGGGCCGTCGGCCGGGTCGGTGCGCTTCCGCGACGCGGACTACGGCCGCCTCGGCCCCGCCGGCGTCGCCGCCCTGCGGCGGCGGCACTTCGGGTTCATCTTCCAGCAGCACTTCCTGGTCAACTACCTGGGCGCCCTGGAGAACGTGCTGGTCGGCGCCGCGCGGCCCGACGGCCCGGCGCGGCGGCGGGCGGCCGGGCTGCTGGAGCGCCTGGGCCTGGGCGGCAAGCTGGGCCAGCGGCCCTATCAGCTCTCGGTGGGCGAGCGCCAGCGGGTGGCGGTGGCCCGGGCCATGGCCTCCGACCCGGCGGTGATCTTCGCCGACGAGCCCACCGCCTCCCTCGACCAGCGCACCGGGCACGAGGTCATCAGCCTGCTGGGCGAGTACCGCGACCGGGGCTCGGTGATCGTGGTCACCCACGACCTGGGGATGACCGCCGGCTGCGACACGGTGCTGGAGATGCGCGACGGCCGCCTGACCCCCGCCGGATAGCCCTTCCTGCTCCCCCGCGCCCGCTATACTGCCGGCGGGAATCCGAGGGATTGGAAGCTCTGCCAGACGTCTTGCCCACGCCCCTGCCCCTGGACCGGAGCGAGGTCCTGCTTCAGGTCGCCAACCTGCTGGCCGCCGGCGACGACCTGGACCAGGTGCTGGCCGCCGTGGCCGAGGTCGTCCGCCAGGGACTGGCCGCGCGCCGCTGCAACATCCTCCTGCTCGGCGACGAGGGCACCACCCTGCGCCCCGGGGCCAGCGCGGCGGGCCGGCCCGACCGCCGCCTCTTCGAGATCTACAAGCAGATGCCGGCCATCCTGCTGGACCGCGCCTCGCCGCTGCGCCAGGCCCTGGAGGGCGACCGCGCCATCCAGATCGAGGACGCCACCGCCTCCGACCTGCTCTCGCCGGAGTGGACCGAGACCTTCGAGCTGGAGTCGCTGCTCCTGCTGCCCCTGCGCCACGCCGACCGGCTCACCGGGATGATGGCGGTGGAGTACGCCAGCGGCACCTGCCTGACCCCCGACCAGGTCGAGACCATGGAGGCGGTGGCCCACCAGGCGGCGATGGTCGTGGGCCATGCCCGGGCCCAGGAGGAGACCCGCCGGACCAGCGCCGCCCTGGCCGAGCGGGTCATGCAGCAGTCGGTGCTGCTGGACATCTCGGTCCTGCTGGCCGGCACCATGGACCTCGACCAGCTGCTCCAGCGGGTCGCCGAGAGCCTGGCCACCGTGCTGCCGGTGACCTACTGCCGGATCGCCACCTGGGACGAGGGCCGCCGGGTGCTGGAGATCCGGGCCGGCTACTCGCGGCGGGGCGGCGTCGAACATGTCCTGATCGGCCACACCATCGACCCCGGCCGCAGCCCCTGGCACGCCCGGGTGCTGGAGACCCGGGAGCCGCTGGCGGTCAGCGGGATGGCGGCCCGGGAGGAGGACGCCGACCTCCGCGGCGGCGCCCAGAGCCTGCTCCTGCTGCCGATCAGTGGCAGCGACCGGCTCTACGGCATCGTCACCATCGGCGAGGAGCGCAGCGCCTCGCGCAGCCCCTTCAGCCTCGACCGCATCGACTTCTACCGCACCCTCAGCTCCCAGGCGGCGCTGGCGATCGAGAAGGCCGACCTCTTCGCGGCCCGCGAGAACAGCTACTGGAGCGCGATCCACTCGATCGCCTCGGTGGTCGAGGCCCGCGACATGGGCACCCACGACCACGTCTACCGGGTCAGCGCCATCGCCGTCGAGCTGGCCGACCGGCTGGGCATCCGGGGGGATCGCCGCGAGGCGCTCCAGCGGGCCGCCATCCTCCACGACTTCGGCAAGATCGCGGTCCCCGACCGCATCCTGCTCAAGCCCGGGCCGCTGACCTCCGAGGAGTGGGTCGAGATGCGCGAGCACTCGTCGATCGGCAGCATCCTGCTGGGCCGCATCCCCTTCCTGGAGGAGGCCATGCCGCTGGTCCGCCACCACCACGAGAGCTGGGACGGCCGGGGCTACCCGGGCGGCCTGGCCGGCAAGCGGATCCCGGCCGGCTCGCGGGTCATCGCCGTGGCCGACACCTTCGACGCCATGACCACCGAGCGCCCCTACCGTGCCGCGCTGCCCGCCGAGCGGGCCTTCGAGGAGATCATGAGCCGCGCCGGGGCGCAGTACGACCCGGAGGTGGCCGAGGTCTTCGCCGAGGCCTTCGCCGATGGCGGCGTGGGCCGGGCCGTATCTTTGGCGCATGTACGCGCGGGGCTGGGGAGGGTCGCGAGCTAGGCAGGTATCCACCCGGCTGGCGCTGATCGCGAGCCTGGTCGCGTCGCTGGCCGCCTGCAGCGGCCCGGCGGTCCCGACGGCGGGCGCCACGCCGTCACCCTCGGCGGCCGTCGCCGCGCCGCCACCCGCCGACTACAACGCCCGGGCGGGGTCCAACCGCGCCGCCGCGGAGGCCAGCATGGCCCTGGCCCGCTACCTCTACCGCGACGGCACCTCCTACTGGGAGGTGTTCGTCAAGACCACCCCGCTCTCGCCGCCCAAGCCGGCCGACCCCGCCGATCCCACCCAGATCGCCGCCCAGGCGGCCCAGGTGACGGCGGTGGAGATGATCATGGCCACGGAGTCGGGGACGGCGATCCAGGCCTTCCGGGCCGGGGGCCACGACCACGAGAAGCTGGTGGTGACGGGCGAGGCCGGCGTGCTCGAGGCGGCCTTCCCCAGGGCCACCACGATCAGGATCCAGGTCTACTACGGCGAGCGCGACCAGCACGCCGTGGCGACCTTCACCGGCGGCGTCCTGGACTACAAGGTGATGGACAGCCTGTGAGCCTCCTCCGCCCGCGGAAGGCTCGGCGGACGCCTCGGCAGCTGGCGCTGCTGGGACTCTGCCTGGCGACGGCGGCGTGCTCCGGCGGCACGTCCCGGCCCAGCTCGGCCACGACCACCTGCGCCAATCCGGTCCGGCTGCCGTCGCCGGCCCCCGGGGGAGCGCCGCTCGCGCTGATGCGCTCGGCGGCGGCCGGACCCGAGGCCTACCTCGCCGGCTCTCCGGGCGCCAGGCCGGTGTCGCTGCCGGACCTCGGCTTCGCCGGCCTGCCCCGCCTGGTCCACGGCCGGCTGGTCTACACCGCCCTGAGCGGCGGCGTCCTGCCCCAGATCTGGGCCACCGGCAGCGGCGGCTGCCCGCGCCGGGTCGGCGAGGGGACGGTGGACCTGGTTGACCCCACCGGCCACGGCCTGACGGCCTTCGTCCAGAGCGAGCGCCACATGCTCGACCTGGCCTCCGGGCGGCTGCTGGCCAAGCTGGTCCCGGGAACCTACGCCTGGGCCAACGACGGCCAGCTGGTCGGCGCCGACGCCAAGCAGGTCACCCTCTACTCCGCCGACGGCCGGACCACCAGGGTGGTGGCCAGCGGCTACTACATCGTGCTCGGCGCCCTGGGGCCGACCGGCGTGGTCCTGGGCACGGCCACCGCGACCTCCCTGCTGGACCTCGCCAGCGGCCAGGTCACCAAGCTGATCGACCATCGCGCCGAGACCGCGGTGGGATCGCCGGACGGGCGCTGGCTGGCGGTGGTCGACGCCGGCGGCGCCAACCTGGTCAGCCGGGCCGACGGCCACACGACGGCCCTGCCCCGGCCCGGGCCGGTGGTCGGGCTGGCCTGGTCGGCCGACTCAGCCTGGCTGGCGGTGCAGACCCCGTTCGGCGGCGCCGCGGTCCACGCCGACGACGGCCGGGTGCTCGACCTGGGCTCGGTCAACGTCGTCAGCTGGTGACTCGGCGGCGACCACCGACGCGGTGACGGCGCCGATCAGCAGCGCGCCGTAGAGGCCCAGGGAGGCCAGCAGGCCGAGGCCCGGGAGGGCGTGGTAGACGGTCTGCCGCGCGGGGGCCAGCAGCCCCTGGAGCTCGATCATCAGGTAACCCCCGGCCAGCAGCCAGCGCTGGCGGGAGGCGGCCCGGGGCCAGGCGTAGGCCAGGGCCACGAGCAGCGGGCAGAGGTTCCAGAGCGAGTTCTTGGGGGCGCAGGCGGCGCCCAGGCAGAGGCCCAGGGAGATCGCCCCCAGGGGCGAGGCGCGGCGGTGGGTGAGCAGGACCGCGGCCACCCCCAGGGTCAAGAGGCAGATCGCCGCGGCGTCCAGCGCGGCCACCGGCAGCCCGGGGACCATGGCGTCGGTCCACTGCGTCGGGTAGGCCAGCCGGGAGAGCCAGCCGTTGACCGACTGGTTGGTCCAGTAGGGGTCGGGCTTCAGCAGCGAGAGGAAGAGCCCGCCGCCGGCGCTGCGGGCGCCGAGCGCGGGCAGCCCGATCAGGGCCGCGGCCAGGACCGCGCCGCCGGCGGCCTCGCCGAGCCGGCGGGGCCGGGTCGCCAGCGCGGCCAGGGCCGTCGCCGGGAAGAGCTTGACCGAGGTGGCCAGCGCCAGGCCCAAAGGACGGATGGCCCGCGCCGCCGGCGGCGCCGCCGCGGCCAGGGCCAGGGGCAGCAGCACCAGCAGGTTGGCCTGGCCGAAGTACAGCGACCCCAGGGCGGGGGCGAAGACCGCCGCCGCCACCGCGAAGGCCAGGGTCCGGCGCCGGTCGCCCCTCCCGCCCGCCGCCAGCGGCGCCAGCAGGGCCACCGCCGCCGCCAGAGCCAGCAGGCTGGCGGCGCTGAACCACAGCCCGGCGGTCCACGGCGGCAGCGCCGCCAGGGGCCGGAGCAGGCGGGCGAAGAGCAGCGGATAGCTGAAGCCGTCGCCGGTGGTCACCTCCAGCCCGGCCGCCCGCTGCAGGGCGCCCACCGCCGCCTTGTCGTAGGCGTTGCCCCCGGCCGCCAGCAGGCGCGCGGCGCCCCAGTAGTCGAAGAAGTCGTTGAAGACCCCGGCCCGGGCCTCGATCAGGGCGCCGCCGCCCGCCAGGGCCGCGGCCAGCACGGCCGCGACCAGTCCCGCCCCTACGGCCGGTCGTTGCCCTCGCGGCGGATCAGGCCGTTGGGGTTGCTGTTGGACTTGAACCGCACGCCACATTCGCCGCAGCGGAAGACTAGCTTCTCGACGACGAAGCCGAGCGGCTGGCCGGTGCCGCCGCACATCGGGCACGTCGCCATCACGTCGGAGAGGTGGCCGGGGACCGGGGCCGTGAAGATTTCGACTGGAGGCCTGCGTCTAGGCACGCGTCTCCTCCTCTGAATTGCTTCCGACAATGGGGGGACGCCAACAAAACTGCTAGCGTGGCTATAACTTTATACCCTAATGGTAAGGATGTAAAGAAAAGCCTCGGCCAGGCCTCAGAGCGGGCTCGGGACCAGGTTCGGGGCGACCTCCTCGACCCGGGCGGCGACCTCCACCGAGGCTCGGCCCTCGTCCACCTCGACGTCCAAGAGCTGGTCGAAGGCCAGGCACCCGGAGAGGCGCAGGTGGTGGACGAAGGCGGGCAGGTGGGGGTCCAGCCGGACGGTCCTATTGACCGGGTCGGGACGCAGCCCCAGCCCCGCCCGCAGCATCAGCAGCGGCGCCCCGGCGGCCCAGGCCTGGGGGCTGGAGGCGGTGGGGTACTCCACCGGGAAGGGCCCGGCGTCGCGGTCGTAGCCGGCGAAGACCTCGGGCAGGCGGAAGTCGGTGAAGTGCTGGGCGGCGTCGAGCATCGCCGCCCAGATCCGGTTGGCCTCGTCGTGGAAGCCGTAGCGGTGGAGCCCGGCGACGGCGATGCTGTTGTCGTGGGGCCAGACCGTGCCGCAGTGGTACGAGATCGGGTTGTAGCCGTGGTCCTCGGCCGACATGGTGCGCACCCCCCAGCCGCTGAACAGCCCCGGCCCCAGCAGCTGGGCGGCGACCTGGGCGGCGCGCGCCTCGGGGACGATGCCGCTCCAGAGCAGGTGCCCGAGGTTGGAGGTGATGCTGTCCACCGGGCGCTTGTCGCGGTCCAGGGCGAGGTGGTAGAAGCCGCCCCGCTCGTCGCTCCAGTAGCGCTCGTTGAAGGCCGCCTGGAGGCGGTCGGCGCGCTCGTCAAGGTCGCGCGCCAGGGCCTCGTCGCGCCAGGGCCCGCGGGCCAGGGCGGCGGTGCGGCGGAGGGCGTCGTAGGCGTAGCCCTGGACCTCGCAGGTGGCCACCGGGGTGCGGGCGATGCTGCCGTCGTGGAAGCGCATCGAGTCCCAGGAGTCCTTCCAGGACTGGCTCTCGAGCCCCTTGGGGGAGCGCCGCTGGTACTCAATGAAGCCGTCCCCGTCGCTGTCGCCGAAGTCCCGCATCCAGCGCAGCACGCCCTCCGCCGCCGGCCGCAGGGAGCGGGCCATCTCGTCGTTGCCGTCCCAGCTCCAGACCTCGTGGAGCAGGATCAGGAACAGCATCGGGGCGTCGACGGTGCCGTAGTAGGGGAAGGCGCCGCCGTTGAGCGCCACCGGCCCCGAGCGCAGCTCGTGGACGATGCGGCCGGGCTGGGCGTCGGTCAGCGGGTTGTCCTCGGTGGCCTGCAGCGAGGCCAGGGTCCGCAGCGCCCCCCAGCCCAGCCGCTGGCCACCTGGCAGGATCTGATAGGAGGTGATCAGGGTGTCGCGGCCGAAGACCGTCATGAACCAGGGCAGCCCCGCCGCCGGCAGGCTGACCTCCAGGCTGGTGTCGTCGATCAGCAGCGCGTCGAGGTCGCTGAGGCTGCGCTGGAAGACGTGGAACAGCTTGTCCCAGGAGGTGCGCAGGCTGGGGACCACGATCCGGCGCCGGCGCAGCCGCTCGGGGAACTGGCTGCCGCCGGTGCCGAACTCCCCCATCGTGTGGGTCGGCGCCAGCGGCTGGCCCTGGATGCTCAGGCGCACCGTGACCAGGAAGGTGGCCACCGCGTGGGCCGGAAGCTCGACCCGCCAGTCGAAGCCGAGCCGGTCGACGGCGGTGGGGGCGGGGTCGGCCTCGATGTCCACCTGCCCGGTGTAGGCGCCGTCGGTGTGGGCGAACTGCAGGCCGCGGCCGCCGGCCAGCAGGCGGTCCTCGACCATCCGCCGGGCGTCGCCGCCGGTGAAGACCTGGTCCTCCGGCTCGGCGAACTCCCGCGCCTTGACCTCGAAGAGATCGAGGAAGTCGGCGCCCACGTTCAGCCGCAGGTCGAAGGCCAGGGCCTCGGCGGTGTGGTTGGTCAACACCCACTCCTCCTCCATCCCCGCCCCCACGATCCGCCGCCGCATCACCGACACCGCGTTGGAGGGGATCTCCGGCACCTCCCAGTTGCTCAGGAAGCAGAGGCACGAGTAGGGGTCCACGTGGTGCGCCGTCAGCAGCCTCGGCCGCTTCCCGCCCAGGCGCAGCTCCCAGGTCGAGATGTACCGGGTGTCGCGGGCGTAGAGCCCGTGGACCACGTCGCTGATGTCGCCGTCGCGGTGGGCGATGACGAACGTGGTGCCGTCGATGGCGATGAGCTGTTCTGGCACGGGGCGCCCCCTATGGTAGGCGCCTAACGGCGCTTCCGATACCCATCGCGCTACGATCGCGCCGATATAATCCCCGAGCCCTGGGAGCCCCCGTTGGGGAGTGGCCAAATGGTAAGGCAGCTCGCTCTGGACGAGAAGATTGCAGGTTCGACTCCTGCCTCCCCAGCCACCTCGCTCAGTTCGTCGCCCCTTCCGCCGTGACGATCAGCGTCGACACCTTGACCTCCAAGGCGGTCGCCAGCCTCTCGATGGTCGACAGGGCGGGGTTGCGACTGCCCCGCTCCAAGCCGCTGATGTAGGTACGGTCGAGCGCCGCGGCCTCCGCGAGCTGCTCCTGGGTCCAGCCTCGGTCCACGCGCACCGCCCTGACCGCCCGTCCGAACTCACCTCTGAGGCCTGCCACTGGCCGAAGCTAGTCAGGATGTGGTATATAAATCCACCGAATAAAAGTCACACCCGTTTCGCCCTCGCCAGGGTGAGATTGCCCCAAGCAGGCCAACTTGAGCTGAAGGGTCAAAGCACCTGTAAGGTTTCGCCGAGCGGCTGCTGGAGGAGGGTGATGGATACGCGGAGCGGTGGCCACCCACCCGAATCAGAAACTCATCGCGTCACGGAAAAGAAGATTGGGGGTTCCGGGGGGACACCGACACGGCTTGGCGGGATGCCGGCCGAGGCCGAACCCGGCCCCACCACCCAGGAGGAGTAGAGCCGGTGCGCATTCGAATTCAATGGCTGGCGGGCTTGCCGGCGGTTTCAGCTTCTCTGCGACGTCTGACGCCATCGCGGGCCAGGGGGCTGCGCCTCATGGTCGTCGTACTGGCGGTCGGCAGCGTCGCAGCTCAGCTCGCCGCCGGAGCCGGCCGTCCCATCGTCGCCGTCAAGGCGGCCACCGCCCCGGACTTTGCCCTCTCGGTCTCCGGCGGTCCGACCATGAATCCCGGTACCTCCGGCACCTTCACCGTCTCCGTGATCCCGCTGAACGGCGAAACCTCGCCGATCAGCGTTTCCGTCGCCGCGCCCGAGGCTCCGGTGGTGCCCCCCTCGGCCGCCTTCACCTACCCCTACCATCCGGCGACCTTCACCATGTCGCCGCCCGCCCAAATCGGGGGCGGCGTCTACCAGGCCACGGTCGCCGGCGCCGACGCCGCCAATCAGCAGGCCCACACGCTGAGCTTCAACTACACCGTGACCGGCAGCCCGGCCAACTTCTCCCTTTCCGCCTCGCCGAACCCGCTGACCGTCAACTCCGGAGCGTCGGGGACCGTCAACATCGGCTTGGGCGCGGTCAACGGCTTGAACTCCGACATCCAATTGGCGGTCGTGCCCGAGAGCACTCTGCCAGTCCAGCCGGTCCCGCAGTGGAATGGGCTGGCCCCGGTCACCGACGTCAGCCCGCCGTATCCCGGCCAGCGGCTGGTCTTCACCACCGCGCCGGGCACCGACAACGGGACGTATACCTATGAGGTGACCGCCACCAGCTACAACTCCCGGGCCATCGCAGCCCTCCTTCAGATCCAGGTCAACGTGGTCAACGGCCCCGACTTCACCCTGAGCGCCTCGGGCGGACCATCCCTCAACCAAGGGATGTCGGGCACCTTCACCGCGCAGGTCCACGCCAACGCCGCCGAGACCAGGCCGATCACCATCTACCCCAGCATCGGCTTCGAGATCGGCGACTACGTGACCCCGTCCTCGATCGTGTCGCTGCCACCGTACGCCCCGGTCAGCTTCACCGTCAGCTCCAACGCCCACGTACCCCCGACCGCCGGCAGCTACGGCGTCTTGGTCGACGCCATTGACCCCACCGGCCTGATCCGCAACGTCACCAACACCTACAGCAAGTCCTCCCTCCTGGCCGACTTCAACCTCGGCGCCAGCCCAAGCTCGATCTCGATTGCCCAGGGCCAGTCTGGCAGCGTCAACATCGGGGTGGGGGCCGTCAACGGCATGAACGGCGACGTCCAGATGGTCGCGACCCCGGTGCCGAACCCCGCCCAGTTGATGGCCCCCGCGCCGAAATGGCGCCGCAATCCCAACCTCGCCACCGACGTCGCGGCACCCTACGCCGCGGAGACGCTGGACTTCATCGTCGCGCCCAGCGCCAGCGTCGGCACCTACCACTACACTGTCACCGGCACCAGCCCCAACGCGGCGTCGACCACCAAGAGCATTGACGTCTCGGTCAACGTCGTGGCCGGTGTCAACGCCGTGCCCAGCCCGCCCATGGTAAGTCCACCCCCGGTGAGCCCACCCCCCGTCAATCCGCCGCCGGTCGGGCCTCCGGCATCGTGGACTGGCTCAGGAGTCTTCTACGGCAATCACGATGCCAGTCTGACCAATGGAGTGAACGGTTCGCTGACATTCACGCCAGCCGCGGCCATCGGTACCCTCAGCCTGAGTGGTTGCACGCTGACCTTGCCAGCGTCAGGCCTCGGCGTCTTTGTCCGGTCTCTCGATCAGGTCAGCCCGGCCCGGATCGCCGCCGGCTACCCGGCTTACGATCGCTACTCCGGAACGGCAGTCATCGCGCCGGACTGCCCGATGTTCATCCCTGGCGGTTCAGTCAAGGCCACGATCAACCACTACACACAGGCCGCCTTCTCCGATGCGATCTCGGGCTGGCTCGAAGCGGTCGATCAATCGCCGACTGGAGTGCGGACGTCGCTGACCAGCTATCCGGCTCAGCGCGTCTTCTTCCTGGCCTCGCCCTCGCCTGCCTACATATCGGCCATCGTTGGCGGTCTTCAGAACACACTGCAGGCGGGCCTCCAGTCATTCAGCCTCGGCAGCGACGGACTCTCCACGCCCACGGTCAACCTGGGCAATGTCAGCCAGGTGCTCACGCCGGTAGCTCAGCCCACGACAGACGCTCCCTCGACGGCGTCGACCAGTTCTGATGCCAAGAACTGCTTCCAGGGGGACTGCCGGCACGAGGTTTCCTTCTACCACGGCCCGACGATGGGCAACATCTTCTACAACAACGGCACGCCACAGAGCATCGACCCCACGCACTACCTCGACTTCCACTTTTCCTCGATCCCGATCATTCCGCAGTACCAGATGACTCCTCAGTGCACGACCGACTGCTACAGCCTCGGCGACACGGCCGCGGCCAATACCTCGCTGGCCTACCCCAAGGATTCGCCCGGCTTCATCAAGTACTTCGAGCTTGGCTCCTGGCTACCGCCGGCGATCTTCAAGCCAGGTGCGAGCGACGGCGGGGACGACGTTGAGCAGGTCGAATACGATTTTCGTTGGGATCCGAACTTCTTCCAGCTGGCAGCGGGCACGGACAACCCCAATTCGCAGACGGCGGCGCAGCGGACACCATCGACCTTCAGCGCTGGGCTTGACTTCGGCCAGTTCGAGGTCGGGCCGCTGGAGTGGAGCCCGCTCGGCCTTCACGTCAGCTACAGCCCCTCGGCAGACGATCAGAGCAATGCCTCCCAGACCGTCAGCGGAGATCAGAACGTTCAATCCGGTGAGGTCTACTGGAGGCTCCGCCCAGAGCCGTATTCCGCACGGCCAACCTCGGCCTCATCAGCCCTCGGGGCCCAGATCGGGCTGGAGGAGGTTGGGTACCCCCAGAACGGCGAAACCACAGACACCTACGGCTGGGGAGCGATGACCTACCAGGAGTACCGGTGCTCCGACGGGACGAGCTACCCCTGCCCCAACAGCCGCCCGTACCCAGTTCAGCATTACTTGACCTCCAACCCGAGCGGCGACACCAAGAACCCGTCAATCGGAACTCATATCGACGTCACCGCTGGCGATGTGGCATTGGACTCCTTCTCCTGGAACGCCCGCAACGTCGACGGCTCGACAGCCCAACCGCCCGCTCCGAATGGCAAGTACCAGGGCTGGATCGTCGGCTCGCCCGGCCCGGCCGTCTGCTACAACGGGCTGGTCTACGCCGACAACGCCTGCCAGCCCTGGACCACCATCGGAACCAACGCGCAGTTGACCGAGTTCTTCATCGGTTACGATGGGCAGCAGCGGGTCAACTCCTCCCACTGTGTGATCGCCAAGATCGTGGACCTGAGCACCAATTCCCCTCACAAGGATGTGACGACCTCAAAGACCTTGTGCGGCATCACCCAGGCCAATCGGCAATTATGGGTCGGTCTGCCGAGCCTGACCGATACCAGCGTTCACGAAATCCAGCTTTGGGACCAGCTCGAGTACGACTCCCAATTTCCAACCGGGATCACCCAGCGCGTCCCGTTGGCGACCTTCGACTTCGGAGTTCAGCCATGCCCTCTGATGAACTCAGGGTCGCCCGGCTACTTCAATTGCCCAAGAGATTAGCCAGGTACTCCGCGGCTGCCCTGGGGGCAGCCGCGGCCCTGGCGGGCATCATTCCGGTCTCCGCCGTTGCCGCCAGTCAACCTCTCGACCGACTGATCCATGGGCTGCGCGGTAGTTCCTGGCAGGTGGTGGCTGGCCAGCCCAACTTTGGCAAGCGTCTGACAGACATAGAGGTTGACCCGTCTGACCCGGCATTTCTTCTGGCCACCATCGACGGCGGCGACGTCACTCTCTCCAAAGACGGGGGACGAACTTGGAGGGAGCTCCAGACGCCGGCAGGCGGATTGTCAAGCGGCGCCATCTGGCACAGTGGCACGCACCGCGACGTGTTCGTCGCCGGCGAGCGGGGTCTCTACCGGACAGGAGACCAGGGGGCTCACTGGGAACAGCTCGCCAGCCAGCCCGGTCGCGTCTCGGTCTACTCCAGCGTGATCCTCTTCTCGCTAGCTGGGCAACTGTGGCGGAGCGACCTGCCGAATGTGAGTTGGACCCGCTTCACCTTCGCCGACCAACCAGGGATTGGCCTGGCCTACGAGTGGACCAATGATGGCCATGAAACGATTCTCCGAGCTGCTATCTCCTCCCGAACCGGGCAGGTGGTTGTCAGCCGCAAGAACGGCGGCGCGCCGTTTCAATCCGCGTCGCTGCCGGCCGCCGCCCACCAGCCTTGGCGATTTCTGGCCTTGCCCGGGTCGGCAACCGTCTTTGCGGCCGCCGTCGGGATCTGGCGCAGCGACGACGCCGGTCGGACCTGGCAGCGAGCCTCAGCAGCGCCAGCCAGCGGCTTGTCCGGGGATGATCCGACCCGTACGTGCTGCTCCCTCCTGACGAGCCTCCAGTTGATCCGGATCGACGGCCAGCAGATCTTGCTCACTGGAGGGGTGGCCGGGGTGGCGGCCAGCGCCGATGGCGGCCACAGCTGGACTCCGGTCGACAACGCCATCGGTCCCCCAACGCTGCCCTCCTTCGGGCTGGTGACGGCGGCACCCGCTGCCGACGGGCTCGGCATGGTGGCAGCCATCCCATCTGCAATCGCGTACAACCGCATCTCCGGATTGAAGGCCGACCTGGTCACGCCCGGCGCAGGTGCCTTGTCTGATCCGGGAGGCTATTGGACCCTGAGCACAATCCTGCTGGTCGGCGCCGGCGTGGGAGCCCTCATGCTTGTGATCGCCGCCGGTTCCCGGCTGCCGTGGTGGGGCAGAATCCGCAGAAGGTCTGGAATAGAATCCTGATCGGCGCCCGGGCCTTGGTCGCCGCCGACCGGCTGATCACGCGTGATCGCGGCGGCTATCGGACGTACCTCCCCGGCCTGGCGCTGGCCTGGCCCGGGCCGGAATAGGAGAAGGTGATCTCCTCGCCGGTGCCGATGGCGGCAATGGCGCGGATGGTGACGATGTCGTTCGCGGTGTCCTTCAGATACTCCGCGTTGGGCGTCCCGGAGTGGTTGTAGAGGCTGCCGAAGCCGAACGCCAGGCCGGCGTCGCCGTCCCAGTCGAAGTAGTACTCGAAGATCAGCGTCTGATCGATCAGGTCGCGCTGCTGGGCCGGGAGGCGGAGGACGGGACAGACCTCGATCTCCTCGCCGGCGGCGATCGGCGCGGTGGCGAAGACGCCACGGCCGTGGATCGGCGAGACGCCGACCGCGATCTTCGTTCCGGCTAGGCCCAGCGGTGCTGGCATCCGGGCATGATCCCACGGCCCCAACGGTCTGGCGCTGAAATGTTGTAAAGTGCTTAGCTAAGTATTAGAAGACCAGCGGGGATGGGAGA
>DASZGP010000222.1:0-5273 GCA_035938695.1 Candidatus Dormiibacterota bacterium
GCCTCGGCGACGACCCGGCCGCCGGCGCCCACGGCCGGCAGTACGTCCGCAGCCGCATCCTGCAGTCGATCGCCGAGGCGGCGGTGCGGCGCGACGCGATGGTCGAGCTGGGCAGCGTCCTGGAGAAGCTGGCCCGCAGCGAGGAGCGCGTCAAGGAGACCGCCGAGCGCAGCCGAGCGGTGCTTGACAACGTCGCCGACGGCATCATCACCCTCGACGAGCGCGGCATCATCGAGTCCAGCAATCCCTCGGCGCGGCGCATCCTGGGCTACCCCGAGCGCGACCTGGTGGGCCAGCCGATCCGCCTGGTGGTCGGCGCCGAGGAGGAGGCCAAGCTGCTGACCGAGCTGCAGCGGCGCTCGTGGCTGGAGCCCGACCCCACCCGGGGCGGGGCCCACGAGATCATGGCCCGCCGCGCCGACGGCCACGCCTTCCCCATGGACCTGGTGGTCAGCGACATGCAGCTGGGCTCCCGCCGGCTGTTCATCGGCACCTTCCGCGACATCTCCGAGCGCAAGGCCCAGACCGAGGCCATCACCCACCAGGCGCTCCACGACGCCCTCACCGGGCTGCCCAACCGGGCCCACTTCAGCGACCGCCTGCGCCAGCGCCTGACCGCCAGCGTCAGCAGCGGCGCCGGCTTCGCGGTCCTGCTGCTCGACCTCGACCGCTTCAAGGAGGTCAACGACACCCTCGGCCACGAGAGCGGCGACACCCTGCTGGAGGAGGTCGCGGCGCGACTGATGAGCGTGACCCGGGAGGGCGACGTCGTGGCCCGGCTGGGTGGCGACGAGTTCGCCGTCCTGGCCGGCGACGCCGGCACCGCGGAGGCCGCCATCGAGGCCGCCAAGCGGGTCCTGCGAGCCTTCGACAACCCTGTGGTCCTGGAGGAGACGGCGGTGCAGGTGGAGGCCAGCATCGGCGTCGCGCTCTTCCCCGAGCACGGCGTCGACCCCGACGTCCTCCTCCGCCACGCCGACATCGCGATGTACCTGGCCAAGCGCTCCAAGAGCGGCTGCTCGCTCTACTCCGCGGCGCTCGACGAGCACAGCGCCATCCGCCTGGCCCTGATGGCCGAGCTGCGCACCGGGATCCAGAACGGCGAGCTGCGCCTGGTCTACCAGCCCAAGGTGGAGCTGGCCACCGGGCGGCTGACCGGCGTCGAGGCGCTGGTGCGCTGGCAGCACCCCCGCCACGGGCTGCTCTCGCCCGACCGCTTCATCCCCCTGGCCGAGGACAGCGGCCTGATCCAGATGCTCACCGGCTGGGTCCTGGAGGAGGCGCAGCGGCAGCTCCGCCACTGGCACGACGACGGCCTCGACATCGGCGTCGCGGTGAACCTCTCGGCCCGCAACCTGCACCAGCCCGAGCTGCTCAAGACCGTCGCCGAGATGGCCCAGCGCTGGGACGTGCCGGCCGGCAAGCTGACCCTGGAGATCACCGAGACGGTGGCCATGTCGCCCAGCGCCCACAACGTGCTCCGGGAGCTGAAGGCGATGGGGATGCGGCTGTCGATCGACGACTTCGGCACCGGCTACTCGTCGCTGGCCTACCTGCGCAGCCTGCCGATCGCCGAGATCAAGATCGACCGCTCCTTCGTCGCCGAGCTGGCGACCCGCGAGGACGACGCGGCGATCGTCCGCTCGACCATCGACCTGGGCCACAACCTGGACCTCGAGGTGGTGGCCGAGGGCGTCGCCGACCAGGCCGGCTTCGACCTGCTCTTCCAGTACGGCTGCGACTACGTCCAGGGCAACTTCGTCAGCGTTCCGCTGACCGCGGACCAGGTCTCGACCTGGCAGGCCGCGGAGCTGCGCACGGCGCGGCCCCGGGTCGTGCGCCGCGCGGGCTAGACCCCGATCGGGGCCCCGGCCGGGCCCTGAGCGGGCCGTGGGTCAGTTGCCGTCCCCCACCTTGATGGTGCCCGACGTCGAGCCGGTCCGGCCCAGGGCGTCGGTCACCGTGAGGCGCCAGCGGTAGAGCTTGGACTTCTCGCCGGCCGGCCCGGTGTAGGCGTGGGTGGTGGTGGCGCCGGCGCCGGTGGTGCCGTCGCCGAAGTCCCAGGCCCAGGCCACGACGGCCGAGCTGCGGCCCTGCGACTCGGTGCCGTCGAAGGCCACCGAGTCGCCCGGCCGGGCGTTCCGGGGCACGTCGGCGCCGGCCCGGGGCGGGTTGTCGGAGACGATCTGGGCGGTCGCCGGGGACGAGGCCAGCCCGACGTCGTCGACCGCCACCACGCTGGCCGTGTAGGCCCCGGTGGTGTAGACGTGGGCGGTGTACGGGGTGGTGGTGACCAGGTCGACCACGCCGTCGCCGTTGAAGTCCCAGCGGTAGCCGACCACCGAGCCCTGCGGCGAGGGGTCGACCGAGGCCGAGGCGTCGAAGCTAACGCTCAGGGGCGAGCCGCCGGTGACCGGGTTGGCCACCAGGCTGGCGGTCGGCGGCTTGCGGATCGCCGCGATCGCGCCCTTGACCGCCGCCAGGGCGTTGAGGTAGCCGGCGCCGCAGTCGGTGACCGGGCAGGTGGGCATCGGGGTGGCGGTCCCGGCCAGGATGGCCTTGACCTGGTCGGGGGTCAGGGCGGGGTTGGCCTGGAGCATCAGGGCGACCACCCCGGTGACGTGCGGGGTGGCCATCGAGGTGCCCTCGGCGATGGTGTAGTACTGGGTCAGGTTGGGCGCCACCACCCGCGGGTTGGCGGGGTCGGTGAGGTCGAACGGTGTGGAGTTGGCGTCGGTGACCACCCCGGTGACCGCTCGCGCCGAGGCGATGAAGGAACCCGGCGCGGTCACGGTCGGGTGATAGGTGGCGTCGCCGACGCTGGAGTAGCTGGCCCGCTGCCCCAGCTTGTCGCCGCCCGCGACCCCGATGACCCAGGCCGGCCAGGCGTAGCGGTTGTAGGTCATCATCCGGGTGGTGCTGAGCGGGTTGGGGTCGGTGCTGGTGCCGTCGTTGCCGGCCGCCATGACCACCGCCACGCCGGCGTCGTGGACCGCCTTGGTGGCCAGGTTGATCGGGTCGCTGGGATCGAAGGTGACCTTGCCGTCGCCCCAGGAGCAGTTGACCACCCGGATGTGGTACTGGCTGTGGTTGGAGACGATCCAGTCCAGGCCGGCGACGGTGGAGATCATGTCCTCGGCCTGGCCGGCGCCCAGCCCGATCAGGTCGGCCCCCGGCGCCACGCCGGTGTAGTAACCGGCGCTCGCCGTTCCGTCGCCGGCGGCGATGCCGGCGACGTGGGTCCCATGCCCGGAGGAGGTGTCGGTGTCGATCACCCCGGGAACCGTCAGTCCGGGAGCGTTGACGCCCTGGGCGAAGGCGTCAGAGCCGCCGGCCATCTGCACGTTCTGGATCACGTGCGTGGGGTAGGCCAGGTCGGGATGGTTGCCGTCGATCCCGGAGTCCAGGATGGCGATGCCGACGCCCCTGCCGTTGAACCCCAGCGAGTGCTGGACCACGTCGGCGCCGATGAACGGCACGCTCTCGTGCAGCGTCAATTCGACGCCGCGGTTCTGGTAGATCGCGGTCAGGGGCCCGGCCGTCTGGAGCGCGGCGACCTGGCCGGCCTGGGCCTGGAGCGCCACCATCGGCAGCGCCGTGTAGGCGATCGCCCGGGCCCCGGTGGCCTGGAGCGCGGCGATGTCCAGGGCCGTGGGCGTGTGGGTCAGCTCGCCGACCATCTGGACCAGCGTGGTCGGCCCGCTGGCCGCCACCGTCGCCGCCAGGGTGGGGTCGAGGGTGGCCGGGACCGCGGCCTGGGCGGGCACCAGCGCGACGGTTGAGGCGATCCCCAGCGCCCCCGCCAGCAGCGCACCCCAAACCCGTCGACGTGGCATGCCCATAGGGACCAAGGTCTCTCCGTTTCCGGCACCCGGATGTCACATTCCGTCACAGCGTTGTGCCATTGCCTGTGACCCTCCCGAGAAATCCGTGTACGGTAGGGCGCCTGCCGTGAACCGCTTCCACCGCTGGTACTGCCGCAGCGACCGCTGGGCCAGGCTGCTGCGCGGCGCCCTGGTCCCCTGGGTCCTCCGCGACTACGACCTGGGCCCCGACGTGCTGGAGGTCGGCCCGGGGCCGGGCCTGACCACTGACGCGCTCCGGGCCCGGCTGCCCCGGCTGGTCTCGCTGGAGGTCGACCCCCGCCTCGCCGCCGGCCTCCGCGCCCGGCTCGCGGGGTCCAACGTCGAGGTGGTCGAGGGCGACGGCACCCGGATGCCCTTCCCCGACGCCACCTTCTCCGCCGTGGTCTGCTTCACCATGCTGCACCACGTGCCCTCGGTCGAAGCCCAGGACCGGCTCCTGGGCGAGGCCCGGCGGGTGCTCCGGCCCGGCGGCATCTTCCTGGGTTCCGACAGCACCACCTCCGCCCCCTTCCGCCTGGCCCACCTCTTCGACACCATGGTGCCGGTGGACCCGGAGACCTTCGCCGCGCGGCTGGAGCGCGCGGGGTTCACCGAGGCCGCCGTCCGGCGGGGGAGGGGAGCCTTCCGCTTCCGCGCCCGGCGGGCCTAGTGGTCCTGTTGTAGCCGCGGGGAGGGGATCCACGATTGTCCCGTGATCGACGATCTGGCTGCCAGCGTCATAGGTCGTTAGCGTAGAAACATGTCGCGCAAGTTCGCGCCACGAAGGATCACATATGAGGAGCTGCGCTGTGGCGGGGTCGTAGAACCTTGGCCTTCATGTAGTCGAGATTTGGAAGCTACCACCCTGACAGGCGGACGCCGAACTGGTGAAGTGTCGCGAGTACGATGAAGAGAACAGTTGATCCGAGGGCAACGAACAGACATAGGAGCGCACCGCCGGTCCACAACAATTTATTGATCTCCCGCACCGATGGAGAGAGCATGGACATGCGCGGCGCTATCAAGCTCCCTCCCCCGAACCATACGACTCCGAGCAGCGCTCCTGGAATGAACGCCCCCAAGACTCTGGGATTACTCACGACAGCGGGCAAGCTGGCCACCAGCGAGGCAGCTAAGCAGGTTGCCAATGCTACCCCCGCCCAAGCCCAGGCACTATTGGGCCAGAAGCGCTTCAACGCACGTGCTCAGAACGCAAATTAGAATTCGAGAGAAGCATGAGCCCCCGCTGAGAGTTATCCGCCCACTGACCAGCCATTGGGCGAATTGAGAGTGCCGAAGGTAGCCCTCTAGTCCGAACCGCGGAGCTTCGGCGGTATCTCGTCGGAGTTGTCCACCAGGCCATGGAGCTGACGTGAAAATAGCCCGGAGAGTTCAAACCTCGTCGTTGTCTGAGGGTGAGGTCGGGGG
>DASZGP010000223.1:0-8891 GCA_035938695.1 Candidatus Dormiibacterota bacterium
TCCCGGCCCATGTCGAGAACTACGCCCGGCTGGTCGAGGAGGCCGCCATCCGGCGCGGCCTGCTGGCGGCGGCGGCGCGCATCCACGAGCTCGGCCACAACCCCGGCATGGACGTCGACGAGGCCCTCGACGCCGCCGAGACCGAGATCATGAACCTGGCCCACGAGCGCACCACCCAGGACGCCGTCCCGATCGCCTCGGCCCTCAAGGAGACCTGGGACCGCATCGAGCGCCTCCACGAGAACCCCGACCAGGCGCCGGGGGTGCGCACCGGCTTCTTCAAGCTGGACGAGATGACCGGCGGGCTCCAGCCCGGCACCCTGACCATCCTGGCCGCCCGCCCCAGCATGGGCAAGACGTCGCTGGCCCTGAACATCGCCCAGCACGCCGCCATGAAGGAGCGCGTCCCGGTGGCGGTGTTCTCGCTGGAGATGTCGCGCTGGGAGCTGACCCACCGGCTGTTGGCCGGCGAGGCCAACGTCGACGGCGCCCAGCTCAAGACCGGCCGCCTCTCGGACACCGACTGGTCGCGCATCGCCAATGCCATGGGGGTGCTCTCGGAGGCCCCGATCTACGTCGACGACCGCCCCGGCGCCACCGTCCTGGAGATGCGCTCCAAGGCTCGACGGCTCAAGCTCCGGCACGACATCGGGCTGGTGGTGATCGACTACATCCAGCTGATGTACGGCTCGGGGCGCACCGAGAACCGGACCCAGGAGGTCTCCGAGATCTCGCGCTCGCTGAAGCGCCTGGCGGTCGAGCTGGACATCCCCATCCTGGCCCTCAGCCAGCTCTCCCGGGCCAGCGAGCAGCGCGCCGACCACCGGCCCCAGCTCTCCGACCTGCGCGAGTCGGGATCGCTGGAGCAGGACTCCGACATCGTGCTCTTCATCTACCGCGAGGGGGTTCACAACCCCGAGGTCAAGCGCAACCAGACCGAGCTGATGGTCGCCAAGCACCGCAGCGGCGCCACCGGCAGCGTCGACCTGCTCTTCATGGAGACCCAGACCCGCTTCGTCAACACCACCCGCCAGGCCCCCCCGGGCGCCCAGGGTTAGGAGACCGTCATGCCAGTGGTGATCCTGATCGGCGGCCAGTGGGGCGACGAGGGCAAGGGCAAGGTCATCGACATCCTCGCCGAGCGCACCGACATGGTCATCCGCTCCCAGGGGGGGGACAACGCCGGCCACACGGTGGTCAGCGAGGGGGTCAAGCACAAGTTCCAGCTGATCCCCTCCGGGATCCTGTTCCCGACCTGCCAGTGCGTCATCGGCAACGGCGTGGTGCTCAACCCCAAGAACATCATCAGGGAGATCGAGGGGCTGCACGAGAAGGGCATCGGCACCGAGCACCTGATCATCAGCGACCGGGCCCACATGGTGATGCCCTACCACCCGCTGATGGACGTGCTGGAGGAGGAGTCGCGTGGCGACGACCGCCTGGGCACCACGGCGCGGGGGATCGGGCCGGCCTACGCCGACAAGATCAGGCGGGTCGGCTTCCGCATCGGCGACCTGACCAAGCCCCGCTTCCTGGAGAAGAAGCTCAAGTTCGTGCTCCGGCTGAAGAACGACATCCTCCGCGATCTCTACCACGTCGAGGAGCTGGACGAGGGCGAGATCCTGGAGGAGTACGTCCACTACGGCGAGGTCCTGGAGCCGTACATCAAGGACATCTTCCCGATCGTCCACGACGCCCTCGGGAGGGACGCCAACATCCTCCTGGAGGGCGCCCAGGGCAGCATGCTGGACCTCGACTTCGGCACCTATCCCTACGTCACCTCCTCGTCGCCCAGCGCCGGCGGCGCGCTCACCGGCTCCGGCATCCCGCCGCGGGCGGTGACGGCGACGATCGGGGTCTACAAGGCCTACACCACCCGGGTCGGCTACGGGCCGATGCCGACCGAGCTGGACGACGACCTCGGCGATCGCCTCCGCGAGCAGGGCGAGGAGTTCGGCACCGTCACCGGCCGCTCCCGCCGCGTGGGCTGGTTCGACGCCGCCGTGGCCCGCTACTCCGCGGCCCTCAACGGCGTCGACTCGGTGGCCCTGACCAAGCTCGACGTGCTCGACGCCGAGCCGGTGCTCAAGGTCTGCACCGGCTACTTCCTCAAGGGCCAGTACCAGCACTACCCGATGAGCAACATCTCCCACCTCAAGCATGCCGAGCCGGTCTACGAGGAGCTGCCCGGCTGGCGGACGTCGATCGCCAGCGCCCGCGCCTGGGAGGACCTGCCCGCGAACTGCCGCCGCTACGTCGACCGCCTGGCCGAGCTGATCGAGGCCCCGGTCGACGTGGTCTCCGTCGGCGCCGACCGCAACCAGACGATCATCCGGAAAGCGCCCTATTGACGTGGACCTGCTCGACCTGATCGTGGTCGTGGCCCTGGCGCTGGCGCTGGGCAACGGCTACCGGCGCGGCTTCTCGCTGTCGTCGCTCTCCTACACCGGCCTGGTCGCCGGGACCGCCTTCGGCGCGTTCATGGCCCCCTACATCACGCGCGCCTTCCAGGCCGGGCCCAGCCTGGCGCCGCTGGTCAGCCTGGCGATGCTCTTCCTGGCCGCCTCGGTCGGCAGCAGCGTGGGCTACGCGCTCGGCGAGCCGCTCCGGCTGCGGATGCTCCGCTCGCCCCAGGGCGGGCGCTGGGACTCGATCGCCGGCGCCGGCTTCGGGGTGCTCACGGTGCTGGCCACCTTCTGGTTCCTCGGCCTGGTCTTCGCCCGGGGGCCGATCCCGCTGGTCTCGCGGCAGATCCAGAGCTCCTTCACCATGCGCACCCTGGACTCCGACTTCCCCCGCCCGCCCGGCTTCCTGGCCGGGGTCGAGCAGGTACTGGCGGCGGTGCCCTACCCCCAGGTCTTCGACCGCATCGCCAACCCCGACCTGCCCGGGCCGGTGCAGGTCGACCCCGCGGTGGCCGACAACGCCGCGGTCACCGGCGCCGCCCAGTCGGTGGTCAAGGTGCGCAGCCTGGGCTGCGGCGGCGAGGTCTTCGGCAGCGCCTACCCGATCGCTCCCGACTACCTGATCAGCAACGCCCACGTGGTCGCCGGCACCCGGGCCCAACGGGTGATCGTGCCCGACGGCCGGGTGCTGACGGTGCGGGTGGTGCTCTTCGACCCCGAGCGCGACGTCAGCATCCTCTACGCCCCCGACCTCCACCTGCCCGTCCTGCCTCACGACGCGCCGGCCGCTCGCGGCACCACCGGCGCCACCATCGGCTACCCCGGCGGGGGCGACGAGACGGTCTCCGCCGCCGCCGTGCGCGGCCCGGTGACCGCCGTCGGGCGGGACATCTACGGCGCCAGCGAGGTCTCCCGCCAGATCTACGTGCTCCAGGCCGACATCCACCCCGGCAACTCCGGCGGCCCGATGGTCGACGAGGCCGGCCGGGCGGTCGGGCTGGTCTTTGCCAACTCCACCACCGACCCCAGCGAGGGCTACGCCCTGACCGACGCCGAGGTCGCCCCCGACGTCAGCGACGGCGTGGGCCGGACCAGCCCGGTCTCCACCCAGGGCTGCGCGAGCTGACGTACGGCGGCCGCCAAGGGCGGCCAAGCCATACGGCGGCCAAGCCACACGGCGGCCGCCATGGCGGCTCTCGGGCCGGCGGGCCTGGTCAGGCCGGCAGGCGGATCAGGTTGACCCAGGCCACCGCGGCGGCCCCGGCGAAGACGTAGAGCCCCAGGCCCACGCTGGTCAGCGAGGCCTTGGCGCTGCGGCTGAGCGAGGGGTCGCGCCAGATCAGCAGCAGCCCCAGCGGCAGGAAGACCACCAGCGCCGCCGCCTGGGCCAGCCCCGGCAGGCCCCGCACCGACGGGACGTGGGCGCCGGCCGGGGCGGTCCTGACCACCGCCGGGGCCCCGGCCAGGCCGAAGAGCTGGAACAGCGCCACCCCGGCGCCCGCCGTCAGCACCCCGGCGCCGTAGGCCGACAGGCCGGCTCCGGCGCGCAGCAGGGCCAGGGCGATCAGCCCGGCGGCCACCCCGCCGCCGACCCGCCAGGCGACCGCCTTGGGCAGGCGCCGGGCGTCGGCGCCGATCAGCCCGGCGAAGGCCAGCGCCGGCCCCGAGACCAGGTAGACCGTGAGCGGCTGCCGGGCCACCGCCACCCCCAGCAGCACCGGCGCCGCGGCCGCCGCCAGGTAGGCCCAGGAGGCCCGCCGGGCGTAGGCCAGGACCAGGACCCCGAGGGCCACCAGCCCGAAGGAGGTCGCCCCCAGCAGCCCGGGCACGTTGCCGGTGTAGAGGCGCACCGGGTCGAGGGCGATCTGGGCCTGGGTCCAGAGCTTGATCGGCTCCTCCAGGGGGCGGAGGTCGAAGGGCCGGACGAAGCCCAGGTCGGCGTGCGCCTGCCAGGCCCAGGCCAGCGGCCAGACCACCAGGGCGCCATTCAGGGCCAGCGGCAGGGCGACGCGCCGCAGCCGGCCCTCGATCAGCCCGGCGACGGCGCTGAGCAGGGCGGCGAGCCAGGGCGGGGTGCCCGGCGGGCAGAGGCAGAAGACCAGCAGCCCGGTGCCCAGGCCGCGCGAGGCGCCCGGCCAGACCCGGCCGAAGGAGCGCCTCCCCAGCGTGTGGAAGCCGACGTAGAGCCCGGTCAGCAGGGCCAGCGCGCCGACCAACGCCCCGGCCAGCACCGGCAGCGCCGCCAGGCGGAAGAAGGCCAGCCCGGCGGCGGCCAGGACGACGGTCACGCCCAGGCGCAGGCGGCCCTCGTCGGCCATCGCGGGTCGGGCCAGAAAAGCTTCGGCGGCGGCCAGCGGTCCGGTCGCGCTGGAGGCGCCGGCCGCGTCGGTGTCGAGTTCCACGCGGCAGCAATTATCAGGGAGCCCTGCCTATACTCGACCGCTGATGGCCGTCCTCCCCACGCCGCGGCGCCATCGCCTCCGCCTCCGGCGGCTCCGCGTGGCCCGGCTGCTCAGCGGTCTGGGCCTGGTCGCGCTGGCCGCCTCGCTGTCGGTGGCGCTGCCGGCCGCCGCCGCCGACCCCCAGTGGACCGCCGCCGGGACGCTTCCCGGCGAGGCGCCGGTGTTCAGCGTGGCCCTCGACCCCGGCCAGGTCGGCACCATCCTGGCCGCCACCCTGGGCGCCGGCCTGGTCCGCAGCGACGACGGCAAGACCTGGCGGGACATCGGCGCCGGGGTCCTGCCCAAGCGTCTCTGGAAGGTGGTCCTCGACCCCTCCCGGGGGCCCAACGGCAACGCCGAGATCTACGTCGGCAGCGCCGGCAAGGGATTCTTCCGCAGCCCCGACGGCGGCGCCAGCTGGAGGGGCTCGACCCAGGGCCTGAGCGCCGACGGCCAGAACGTCAGGGCCGTCGCCCTGGGCCGGGGGGTGATCGTGATCGGGACCTCCGACGGGGTCTACCGCAGCATCGACGACGGCGCCACTTGGAAGGCCGCCGGGCTGGCCGGGATGGACGTCAGCGCCCTGGCTTTCGCCCAGTACGGCACCCCCACCGCCACCCCGCCGACACCGGCGGTGCTGATCGCCGCCATCGACGGCCTCAAGACGCCGGGCAGCCGGGTGGCCCGCAGCTCCGACCTCGGAGCCACCTGGGTGCCGCTCAAGCAGGGCCTGCCCGCCGACCTGGTGGCCGGCGCGGTGGCCGCCGGCCCGGTCGCCCCGGGCGGCCTCCGCCCGCTCTACATCGCCGGCAGCGGGGGCGTCTTCAAGAGCGACGACGTCGGCGACAGCTGGGCCCAGCAGGCCGGGCTGCCCCAGCAGGGCTTCGGCCTGGTGGTCCCCAGCCCGCTCGACCCCAACATCGTCTACGCCGCCAGCGACGGCGGCGGGGCCTCGGGGCAGGGGGCCAGCCCGGGCAGCATCCTGGGCGGCGTCTGGCGCAGCACCGACCGCGGCGGCAGCTGGACCAAGCTCGACGGCGGCCTCACCCAGCACGCCGTCACCGCCCTCGCCGTCAGCCGCAGCGCCCCCGCCGCGCTGGCCGCGCTGGCCTACAACCCGGACGGCCCGATCGTCCAGCCCTACACCCTCAGCGACACCCAGGCCCAGCCCGGCGGCACCCCCGAGCCCGGCCTCTGCCCGGAGCCCCAGCCCTGCGCGCCCGGCGATCCGGCCCCGCTTCCGGCGGTGGCCGGCAGCAAGGTGGTGGCGATCAACCCCAACGCCTGCGCCGCGGCCTCGCCCAGCCCCAACCCTTCGGCGCGCTCGACCCCCGGCGCCTCTCCGCCGCCCGCCGCCAGCCCCTCGGCCTCGCCCGCGGCGCCGCTCCTGCCCTGCCCGACCGCGGCCCCGGTCGGGTCCGGGGGGGGCGGCGACCTGCCGCTCCCGCTGGTCGCCGCGGTCATCGTGGTCCTCGCCGGCCTGCTGGTGGCCCGCATCGTCTTAGCCAGGCGTTGATCTTGCGGTCGTCGCGTGACGACCTGTTCATAAGAATTTGCGCGTGACGGGTGCCCCTTAACTGGGGCTTTGCCTATGCTGACGCCGTGTCACAGTTGCTGGACGCGGCGCCGTCCCCCACTCCGGAGCAGGCGCTCCACACCCTGCGCCTGATGCTCCCCCCGCCCCGGCACGAGGACCGGGTCCGCCTCAACCGCGTCGGCGACATGCTCTACACCCCCGGCGTGCTGCCCTGGTGGGGCGACGACCTCCGCCACGTCGGCGCCGTCGACGGCGACCTGACGATCCGCCAGGCGGCCCGTGCCGCCCAGCTCTGCGTCCACAACATCGTCAGCCTGGTGCGGGTCGAGCTGGGCAGCCTTGACCGGGTGGTCCACGTGCTCCAGATCAGCGTGCTGGTGCAGCGCAGCGCCGACTTCGAGAACCTCAGCCGGGTCGCCGACGGCGCCTCGACCGCGCTCTTCCAGATCTTCGGCATCCGCGGCCGCCACCGCCGCGAGGTGGTCGGCGGCAGCGACCTGCCGCACAACGCGGCGGTCCAGGTTTCGGCGGTGCTGCGGACGATCTAGCGCGAGGGGTCGGGGGACGGCCGGGCGGGACTGGGCAGGGCGGCGTCGGAGCTGAATAGACTCGGATGGTGGCTGGGGTTGAGCTTCTGGACCTGCGGGGGACGCGGTGTCCGTTGAACTACGTCAAGACCCGGTTGCGGTTGGAGGAGATGGAGGTGGGGGAGGAGGTCGAGGTGTGGCTCGATCGGGGTGAGCCGGAGGTCCAGGTGCCGCGGTCGTTGCGGCTGGACGGGCAGGGGGTGACCGAGCTGGGTATCGCCGAGGGCGCCTTCCGGATCCTGGTGAGGCGGGCGGTCTGAGCCGCCAAGGTCAGTCGGCGGCGGGCAGGGTGATGGTGAAGGTGGCGCCGCCGGCGGGGTTGTTGGCCACCGTGGCCGCGCCGCCGTGGCCCTCGGCGATGGAGCGGACGATGGCCAGGCCCAGGCCGGAGCCGGTGGCGCGGGCGCTGACCTCGGCGACGCCCCGGTAGAAGCGGTCGAAGATCCGGGGCAGGTCGGCCTCGGGGATGCCGGGGCCGGCGTCGGAGAGGCTGAGGGTCACGGTTTCGCCCGCGCGGCCGCTGCGCCAGGTGTGGGTGCCGCCGGGGGCGTACTTGAGGGCGTTGTTGGCCAGGTTGAGGACCAGGCGGCGGAGCTGGTCGCGGTCGCCGGCGACCACCAGGGGGGCGCCGCCGCCGCTCAGCTCGAGGTCGACGCGCTGCTCGGGGGCGCGCACCGACTGCTCCTCGACCGTCTCCGCGACCAGGGCGTTGACGTCCACCGCCTGGCTCACCGTCTCGCGCTCGCCGGTGGCGGCGCTGTCGAGGCGGGTCAGGGTGAGCAGGTCCTCGACCATCGCGGACATCCGCTGGGTCTCGCGGCCCATCGACTCCAGGGAGTGCCGGCGGGCGCCCGGATCGTCGGCGGCGCCACGGCGGAGGAGGTCGAGCTGGCCCTGGATGGTGGTCAGCGGGGTGCGCAGCTCGTGGGAGGCGTCGGCCACGAAACGGCGCATCCGGCTCTCGCTCTGGGAGCGCAGGTTGAGCGCCGACTGCATCGCCGCCGCCATCCGGTTGAAGGCCCGGGCCAGGGTGCCCAGCTCGTCGGCGCGGGGCGGCTCCTCGACCCGGCGGGCGAGGTCGCCCGCGGCCAGCGCGGTGGAGGCCTCGGTGACCCGGTGCAGAGGCCGCAGCGCGCGCCCCACCAGGAGGGGGGTGATCACCGCGGCCACCAGCATCAGCAGGCCGGTGGCCAGCCCCAGGACCGTCAGCAGGGTCCGCCGGGTGCCCTCGTAGAGCGCGGTCGAGACCCCCAGCTGCACCATCCCCACGGCGCGGCCGTTCTGGCGCAGCACCCGCAGGATGACCAGAGACTCCTGGCCGCCGGCGGAGGCCGCCAGCCAGTGGTTGCGCTGGGGTCCCTTCTGGGCGGTGGTCACGTACTCGGTGACCGGCAGCGTCGGGTAGTCGCTGGGCGGCTCGGCGGTCACCAGCCCGCCGTCGGGGGCCAGCACCACCACCGACGCCTGGCCGGCGCCGGCCCCCAGCGCCCGGACCAGGCAGTCGGCGTACTGCGGCGTCACCACCCCGGCGAGCACCGGCCGGACGGCGCCGGCCCCGGTGGTGGCGCAGCTCCGCACCGGCCGGCGCACCAACAGCTCGTTGGCCATCACCGTGGAGTAGCGGGTGCCGAGCTGGGCCGCGGCGTCCCGCTGCAGGTAGGGGCCGAGCACGACGTACTGGAAAGCCCCGCCGACCAGCAGCAGCGCCAGCAGCACCCCCAGGCTGAGCAGGGAGAGCCGCAGCCGCAAGCTCACGGGACCTCCGGCCCCGTGATCTGCAGCGCAATCGACGAGCCGCGCGCCAGGCGCGCGATGCTCACGGAGCCGCGGCGATCCGGTAGCCCACCCCGCGCACGGTCTGGATCAGCTGGCGCTCCTCGTCGCCCAGCTTCTGCCGCAGGTAGCGGATGTAGACCTCGAC
>DASZGP010000224.1:0-5296 GCA_035938695.1 Candidatus Dormiibacterota bacterium
TCTGCTTGCGCGCGTTGGCCGCCGGCCAGTCGACGCTGACGCCGCCCACCAGCACCCCCATGGCCGCGCCCTCGGCGGCGTCGTGGTAGACCTCGGCGGTGCGCAGCAGGGCCTTGGTGGGGATGCAGCCGAGGTGCAGGCAGGTGCCGCCCAGGCGGGCTTTCTCGACGATCGCCACCGACAGCCCGAGCTGGGCCGCCCTGATCGCGCCGGTGTAGCCGCCGATGCCGCCCCCCAGCACCACCAAGTCGAATGTGTCAGCCATCGCCGGGCCTAATTGTAGTGGCGGCGGACCGCCCCGCCGGGGTTATCTCAGGTGGGCCAGCGCGGCCTGCAGCTGGGCGTCCTTGGCCGGGTCGCTGCTGGAGTCGCCGATCTCGTAGAAGTCCTGGGGGCTGGCCAGCGCCACCACCTGGTTGGGGGTGATGCCGTTGCGCTCGATGGAGTGGCCGTCGGGGGTGTACCAGTAGGCGATCGTCAGGTGGAGGTCGCCGCCGGTGGTGCGGACGTCGAAGTCCTCCTGGACCGAGCCCTTGCCGAAGGTCTTCTGGCCGATCAGGTAGGCCCGCTTGTGGTCCAGCAGGGCCCCCGAGACGATCTCCGCCGCGCTGGCGCTGTTGCCGTCCACCAGCACCACCAGCTGGGGGTCGTAGGCGATGCCCTTGCCGCTGACCGGGTGCTGCTCCCTGGCCCCCCCGCGCCCCACCACGGTGACGTTGAGCCCGCTCTTGACGAACTCCGAGGTCACGAAGTCGGCCGCCGAGACGAAGCCGCCGGGGTTGCCGCGCATGTCCAGGATGATCTTGCGATCCTTGTGCTGGAGGCCGGCCTTGAGCGCGCTCTCGAACTCGTCGGGGGTCTTCTCGCCGAACATGTAGAGGCGGAGGTAGAGGATGCCGCCGGGGAAGTCGCGGGAGCGCACCGTGGGCACCGGGATGGCGTCGCGGGTGATGTCGAACTGGAGCGTCTTGCCGGCCCGCACGATGGTCAGCCCGACGTGGGTGCCGATGGGACCCCTGATCTTGGCCACCGCGCCGTCCACGGTGAGCGTGCCGACGTCCTTGCCGTCGATCTGGGTGACCACGTCCTCCGACTTCAGCCCGGCGCGGTCGGCCGGGGTCTTGGGGATGACGGTGGCGATCACCAGCTGGCCACCTCGGCCCAGCATCGTCGCTCCGATGCCCCCGAAGGAGCCCGACAGCTGCTCCCGGTAGACCCTGATCTCGTCGGGGGTGAAGTAGGTCGAGAAGCGGTCGCCGAACTGGTCGTTGAGCGAGCTGACCAGGCCCTTGTCGGCCCCCGAGATGGAGGCCGCGGGGTCGACGTTGGTGCGCGCGTAGTTGCGCTGGATCAGGTTCCAGACGTCCTGCAGGGAGCTGGTGTTGAAGCCCGACGACGGGGTCGAGAAGAAGGCCGGGGCCAGGGTGTGGTCCCAGGTCGGGCCGGCGTGGTACTCCGCCAGGGCGCCGAGGTAGAAGGCCACCGGGAAGGTCAGCAGGGCCAGCCAGAGCTTGGACCAGGCCGACGCCCGGGGGCGCTTCAGCGGCCCCTCCGAGGGGTCAGCAGCCAACGTAGCGGCAGGGGTCCTGGACGGCGTCGTTGAGCCGGACCTCGAAGTGCAGGTGGGGCCCGCTGCTGAACCCCGTGCTGCCCTCGTAGCCGATGGCCTGGCCCTTGGCCACCGGGGACCCGCTGCCGACGGCGAAGCTGGACATGTGGCCGTAGAGGGTGGTGAACCCGTTGGCGTGGACCACGATGACGTGGTTGCCGTAGCCCGAGGAGCCGGCGTATGTGTAGGCGATGCCGCCGTCGGCGGCGACGATCTCGGCGCCGTAGGGGCCGGCGATGTCGATGCCGGTGTGGAAGTACGGCCGGCTGCGGGGGCACGAGTACCCGGATGGCGGCGGCGGCTCGCCGCGGAAGTCAGTGCAGCCGAAACCCTGGGTGATCGGCCCCTGGACGCCGGGCCAGGCGAATACCCCCGAGGAGTGGGCGCGTTTGCGGGCCTCCTTGAGAGCGGCGATCTCGGCGTCGACCTGGTCCAGCGCCGCCTGCGCCCGGGCCGCCAGGGCCTGGGCGTCGAGGACCTCGGCGCCGAGCTGGTGCCGCAGCACGGCGGCGCTGATGTACTCGCGGTTGAGCTCCTGCCTTTGCGCCGCGACCGAGGCGACCACCGCCTGCTGGTCCTTGCGCTTCTGGTCCAACGACGCCGCCAGCGACTCGATCGACCGGCGGCCGTCCTGGAGCTGGGCCACCAGCACCTCGTCGGAGCGGGTGATGTCCCGGAAGACCATGAAGCGGTCGATCAGCTGGGTGAAGTTGGAGGCGCTGAGGAGGCTGATCATCACGGTTGTGTTGCCGTCCTCCTTGTACAGGTTGCGGGTCCGCTGGTGGAGCAGGTCCTCGCGGCGGGCCAGCTCGGCGAGCTTGTCGGTCAGCCGCTTCTGGGTATCGGCGATGCCGCCCATGATCTCGTCCAGCCGGGCGTTCTCGACCGCCAGGTTGCGCTCCTGGAGGGCGATCAGGCTGGCCAGGCTCTGGAGCTGGGCGCTGACCTGCCCGGCCTCGGTCTGGAGCTGGGCCACCCTGGCCTTGAGCGCCGTGATCTGGCCGCCGAGGTCCTGCGCCTGGCGCTGGGCGTCGGTGAGGTTGTCGGCGGAGGCCGGCACGGCCGGGCCCAGGGTCATGGCCAGGCTCCCGGCCAGCAGCAGCAGCGCTGTAAGGCGTCGCATCACGATCCGGCTAGGTGTGGAGGAACCGGCGCACGCCGAGGTAGCTCCCCAGCGCGCCGAGGAGGAGGCCGAAGCCGGCCATCATCAGCACCAGCTGGCCCAGGAACGCCGCGTCGTAGCTCAGCGGCACCCAGGGCAGGTAGCTGCGACCCCAGTCCACCATCGGGTGGTAGCCGCCGCCCACCGCCACCACCGCGACCGTGGCCGCGATCAGGCCGGCGAACATGCCCTCCAGCAGGAAGGGCCCGCGCACGAACCAGTCGGTGGCCCCGACCAGCTTCATGACCTCGATCTCCTTGCGCCGCACGAAGACCGCGGTGCGGATCGACATCATGATGATGAACACCGCCACCCCGGTCAGCCCCAGCAGCAGCGCCGCCCCCACCAGGGCCACGAAGCGGCCGAAGAGCACGATCCGCTTGATCACGTCCTCGCGGTAGTTGGTGGCGCCGTTCTTGTCCAGCAGGGGCAGGTCCTTGACCAGCCCGACCACCGCGGTCTCGTCCTTGATGTCGCGGATGTCGACATCCACGGTGGCCGGCAGGGGGTTGTAACCCTCCAGCCCCTGGAGCATGTCGGAGGGGATGCTGGGGTCGTTCTGGTAGCGCTGCAGGGCGCCGGCCTTGCTGGTGAAGACCACGGACCGCACCCGGGGGTCGTCGCGGAGGCGGGACTCGAGGTTGGCGACGTTCATCAGCGGCGTCTCGTCGCGCATGAAGATCGAGACCGTGCTGGCCTTGCTCTCGACGCCCTTGATGGTCTGGTCGAAGGAGTGGCCCAGGACCAGCGCCACGGCCACCATCAGCAGGACCACGGTCATCACCGAGACGGCGAAGATCGAGAGACCCTTGTTGCGCCAGAAGTTCTGCCAGGCCACGGCGGGGGCGAACATCGCGCTACTGAGCATTGGCGACCTCCGCCAGCGCCCCGGGGGCCTCGTCGTAGCCGCCGGCCTCCTCGTCGCGGATGATGGTGCCGGCGGTGACCACGACGACCCGCCGGCGCATGACATCCACGATCTCCTTGTTGTGGGTGGCCATGATCACCGTGGTGCCCCGGTTGTTGATCTGCAGGAGGAGCTGGAGGATCTCCCAGCTGGTGGCCGGGTCGAGGTTGCCGGTGGGCTCGTCGGCGATGAACAGCTTGGGGTCGTGGGAGAGCGCCCGGGCGATCGCCACGCGCTGCTGCTGGCCACCGCTGAGGGTCTCGGGAAACTCGTTCTCCTTGCCCTCCAGGCCGACGATGCTGAGCACCTCCTCGACCTTGGCCCGGGTCAGGCGGTCGACGCCGCGGGTCACCCGCAGGGCGAACTCGACGTTCTGGAAGACCGTCATCTTGGGCAGCAGCTTGAAGTCCTGGAAGACGATCCCGATCTTGCGCCGCAGGTAGGGCAGGTGGCGGTGCTTGAGGCGCCCCAGCTCCTGGCCGTCGACGTAGATCCGGCCGTGCGTGGACTTCTCCTCACGGATGAGGAGCCTGACCAGGGTCGACTTGCCAGCGCCGCTTGGCCCGACCAGGAAGACGAAGTCCTGCCGGAAGATCGACAGATCCACGTCGTGGAGGGCGACGGTCCCGTTGGGGTACGTCTTGCCGACACCCTGGAAGCTGATCAGGGGCGCCTGTCGGGTGTCGGAAAGCAGCCTGGCCTCCGGCGTTTGTGACAACGTGTGCAAGTTCTCCGAACGGGGGCTTTCCAGGACGGGGGCAGTATAGCATCGTGAACTCGCGCCGAATTCGTTTCCTATAGGCAGTCGGCGTCAGGTCCTGGCCGCTGGCGGGGCAGCAGGCCCGGGATGTGGGTGACGACGATCGAGGTCCCGACGCGGGCGGTGATGGGCGCCAGGAGGGCATGGACATAGGGGCAGTCGGCGCCCCGCCCGAAGGCCGTGGCGTGGGTCAGGCTGATGGCGTACAGCCCCGGCCCGGCGGGCTCGGAGGTCGGCGAGACCAGCGTCGAGTCGATCCCGTAGGCGCTCAGCGGGAGCTGGCTGAAGTAGGTGTTGGTCAGCGGCGGCCGGCCCGCCGCCACCCACCAGTCGCGCAGGCGCCAGGCGTCCTGGCCCCAGTCCAGGTTGCTGTCGGAGAGGTAGCGCTCGGGACGGTCGACCAGCTGGAAGTAGCCGATGTGGCCGCCGGCGCTGGCCAGGGCGGTGACCGGCGCGGCCAGCAGCGCGGCGACCAGCGCCGCCCGCGCCACCGCGCGCCAGCGCCGATCGGGGCCGGGACCCCGGCGGAAGGGGGCCGGCCCGGTCCACGGCAGGAGGCAGAACGCCCCGGCCACCGCCAGCAGCGGGAACACCGGCAGGACATAGCGGACCCCGATCTCGATGCCGCTGGCCCCCGCCAGGACCACCAGCAACGCGGCCGGCAGCAGGACCCACTGGGCGACCTCGCGGCGGCGAGCCAGGAGCGCCGCGGCGGCGCCGGCCAGCCCCAGACACGCCAACGGGAGGCTGGCCTTGAGCGCCAGCGCCTCGGGGAAGTAGTACCAGACCCCGTGCTGGTGGACGGCGCCGTTGATGTAGGCGACGTGTCCGGCCTGGACGTGGCCGGCCTGCCAGAGC
>DASZGP010000225.1:0-1981 GCA_035938695.1 Candidatus Dormiibacterota bacterium
TGTTGCCGGCGGTCCGGCTGGGCACGTTGTAGAGCATCACCGGCGCGTCGACGGCGTCGGCGAGGGCCTTGAAGTGGGCGTACAGCGACTGCTGCGGTGGCTTGTTGTAGTAGGGCACCACCCCCATCACGCAGTCGGCGCCGGCCTTGACCGAGTCCCGCGCCAGCCCGATCGAGGCCGCGGTGTCGTTGCTCCCGGCGCCCATGACCACGGTGGCCCCGGGCACCGCCTGGCGCACGGCGCGGAGCAGCTCCAGCTTCTCGGCTTGGTCCAGGGTGGGCGACTCCCCGGTGGTGCCGCAGACCACCACCCCGTCGTTGCCGTTGGCGACCAGGAAGGCCGCCAGCGCCTCGGCGCCGGCGAGGTCGAGGGCGCCCGACGCGTCGAGGGGGGTGATCATCGCGGTCAGGACGCGGCCCAGATCCGGTGTGTGGTCGCGGGCCATGGTCAGCCGATTATAGGTTCGGTCGCCGCGCCGCCGTGATCAGGTGAAGAGCAGCTCGGCGATCTGGACGGTGTTGGTGGCGGCGCCCTTGCGAAGGTTGTCGGCCGCCAGCCAGAGCGCCAGCCCGCGGGGGTGGGAGAGGTCGCGGCGGACCCGCCCGACGTAGACCTGGTCGGTGCCGGCGGCCTCCAGGGCCAGCGGGTAGACCTGGGCCCGGGGATCGTCGCGGAGGGCGATGCCCGGCGCCCGGGAGAGGGCGGCGCGGACCTCGTCCGGGGCCAGCGAGCGCTCGGTCTCGACCCACACCGACTCGCTGTGGCCGGTCGCCACCGGCACCCGCACCGTGGTGACGGAGATGGCCAGGCCGGGCAGGCCGAGGATCTTGCGGGTCTCGGCGACGATCTTGAGCTCCTCCTCGTTGTAGGCCAGGGCCGCGTCGGGGTCCTCGTAGGCCGGCGCGACCTGGCGGGCCAGGTCCTCGGGATAGGTCCAGCCGCCGGGGACGGCGTTGCCCTCCAGCACGTGGGGGTAGACGGTGGCCGCCGGCGGGCGGCCCTCGACCAGCGCCCGGCGCTGCTCCTCCAGCTCGGCGACCAGCTTCCAGCCCTTGCCGGAGGCCGCCTGGTAGGTGTCGACCAGCACCCGGCGGAGCGCCGAGAGGTCGCCGATCGGCTTGAGCGCCACGGTCAGCGGGATGGCGCAGCAGTTGGGGTTGGCGATGATCCCCTGGTGGGAGCGGGCGGCCTCGGGGTTGACCTCCGGGACCACCAGCGGGACCTCGGGGTCCAGGCGCCAGGCGGACGAGTTGTCGATCGCCACCGCGCCGGCGGCGGCGGCGGCCGGGGCCAGGGCCCGGCTGGGGCCGGCGCCGGCGGAGAAGAGCGCCACGTCGAGGCCGGCGAAGGCCTCG
This sequence comes from Candidatus Dormiibacterota bacterium, assembly GCA_035938695.1. Lineage (GTDB taxonomy): Bacteria > Chloroflexota > Dormibacteria > DASZGP01 > DASZGP01 > DASZGP01. The sequence continues at coordinate 1,356 of DASZGP010000225.1, forward strand.
GGCCCGGCCTCCACGACCCTGATCCGCTCGCCGCCGAACTCGACCTCACTGCCGGCCGAGCGCGCCGACGACATCGGGCGCAGCTCCTCGACGGGGAACCCGCGATCGACCAGGACGCGCAGCATGGTGCGACCCACCATCCCGGTGGCGCCGACGATCCCGACCCGCAGGCCCATCTAGGCGTCGCCCCCCAGCGGCACCAGGCCGAGGACCTCGTCCAGCGAGTGGTAGAAACGCCGGCTGCGCGCCACCGCCCGGACCGTGGCCAGCACCCCTGGCATGTAGCACTCCCGGCTGGTGGTGCGGTGGGCGATGGTCAGGGTCTGCCCGAGCGCGCCGAAGACCACCTCCTGGTCGGCCACCAGGCCCGGCAGGCGCAGACTGTGGACCCCCACGCCGCCGCGCTCGCCGCCGCGGGCCCCGGCCAGCGTGGTCTTCTCCGGGTCGTTGTGGGCGAAGCCCCGCCCGGTCCGCGCCGCGGCCAGCCGGTCGGCGGTGTGCAGCGCGGTCCCCGAGGGCGCGTCGAGCTTGGTGTCGGCATGGGCTTCGACCACCTCGACGGCGTCGAAGTAGGGGCTGGCGATCTCCGCCAGGCGCACCATCAGGACCGCGCCGAGGGCGAAGTT
>DASZGP010000226.1:0-2698 GCA_035938695.1 Candidatus Dormiibacterota bacterium
CGGGCCGGCCCCGAGACCACGTCCGCCTGCATCGCCACCATGTCCTCCACCGTCAGGTCCCGGCGCTCGGCCAGCAGCTCGGCGATGCGCTCGGCGCGGTCGGCCGGGAGCGGCTCGCCCGGGAGCCCGCCGGGGATGGGCTGGTTGGCGCGGATCACCAGGCCGCCGGGCGGGTTGAACGCCTCGGGAACCTCGTCCATCGACAGGAAGCCCTCCCACTCCCCGCCCGGTTCCCAGCCGGCGGACGGCAGCCAGCCGCGCCCGGGCCGGCGCCTGGGGATGAAGCCGGAGACCCGCCAGCCGACGTTGCCGGCGGTGTCGGCGTAGGTCAGGGCCAGCGCCGGCGAGGGGCAGGAGGCGACGGCGGCGCGGAAGGCCGGCCAGCCGGTGGCGCGGTTGAGGCGCATCAGCCAGCCGAGGCTGTCGACCTCGGAGTCCAGGGCCACCCAGCGCAGGCTCAGGGGCGGCTGCCGGCCGGGGACCGCCGGGCTGACGATCGGGCCGCGGCGGGTCACCAGGACGTCCTCGGTGACCGCCCGGCCGCCGCGCACCCGGATCACCTCGCGGAAGCGCACCGCATCCTGCCAGGTGCCGGCATCGTCGAACTGCAGCGGGTTGTGGGGATTGAAGCGCTCGACGTAGAGGTCCTGGATCGAGAGGCAGGAGTTGGTCAGGCCCCAGGCGATGTCGCGGTTGTGGCCGAGGAGCACGAAGGGCAGGCCGCAGACGCTCATCCCGCTCAGCTCGCCGTCCGGGTGGGCCAGGTGGACCTGGTACCAGAGGCTGGGCATGGTCAGGGCCGAGTGGGGGTCGTTGGCCAGCAGCGGCCGGCCCGAGGCGGTGCGCGCGCCGGCCACCGCCCAGCTGTTGCTGGCGGCCGTCCAGGCGCTCAGCGGCATGATCTCGTCCGCGGCCGCCAGGTCGGCGACCAGGCCCGCGAGCGCGGCCTCGACGCCGTCCGCGGCCAGCGGGGAGCCCCCCCGCCCCGCCGCCCCGGCCAGGGTCGCGTCGACCTCCGCGGCGACCTCGGCGCCGGCCGCCTTGAGCAGCCGCGCCCGGACCAGCTGGGCCTCCCAGGAGCGGGCCTGGCTGAGGCCCAGCAGCCGCCCCACCGCCAGGCTGTCCTCCGGGGTCCAGGGCGCCGGCCGGTGGCGCAGGATGGCCAGCTCGGCCGGCGGTGGCCGGTCCTGGGCCGCCGCGTTGACCCCGGCGGCGTAGGCCAGCAGCAGCCCGCGCAGGTCGCCGGCGGCGTGGGTCACGTGCCACTCGGCCTCCGAGACCCGGTGCAGGCCGAGACGGCGCATCAGCCGGTCCACCGGCAGGCCGCGCTCCCCGACCAGCTCGCTGAGCCGCCCGGCGGCGATCCGGCGCATCAGCTCCATCTGCCAGAGGCGCTCCTGGCCGTGCAGGAAGCCCACCCCGAAGGCCGCGTCGGGCTCGCTCGCGGCCACCACGTGGGCCACCCCGGCGGCGTCGCGGACCACCTCGACCTCGGCCCGCGGGCCCTCGACCGCCAGCCGCCCCGAGACCCGCGGCAGGGGGCGCCGGAAGATCGCCCAGTAGGCCACGCCGGCCGCCGCGACCAGCGCCGGCAGCGCGATCGCCAGGCCGATCATCAGCGCGCCCATGGTGCGGGGATTGTACGGACCGAGGTCGGGCCCGGCCCGGGAAGGGTTGGGACCTGGCCCGAGTTCCTACAATCGAGCCATGCAGCAGCAGCCTGAGGTCGCCATCTACTCCACGCCCACCTGCCAGTACTGCGCGCAGGCCAAGCGCTGGTTCCGCGAGCACGGCGTCCAGTACTCCGAGTTCGACGTCAGCCGCGACCCCAACCGGGCCAGTGAGATGTACCGCCTCACCGGCCAGGGCTCGGTGCCCGTGATCCGCGTCGGCGGCCAGGTGATGGTGGGCTTCGACCCCCTCCAGCTGGCCCGCCTGCTGCCCTCCGCCAAGGCGCTGGGAGAGGCCATCGGGGCCAGGGTCTCGCTGGGCATGGCGGCCCAGTCGCTGACCGCCGAGAGGGCCAGCGAGGTCGGCCTGCCGGCGCCCTTCGGGGTGGTGGTGGGTCCGATCCGGGAGGGCGGCCCGGCGGCGCTGGCCGGTATCCAGCCCGGCGACGTGATCGTCGGCATCGGCAGCTACACGCTCCAGAACCTGGCCCAGCTGCAGGGCATCGTCGGCGTCCGCAACCCCGGCGACAGCCTGACCCTGAAGGTCTGGCGCGACGGTCAGGAGCGGGAGGTGACCGTCACCTTCCCGGCCGAGACCCCGGCCCCGGCCGGCGCCGCGGCGACCAGCTGAGAGGCCGGTTCGAGCCCGGCCGCCTGCTCGTCGGGGGGCACCGCGGCAACCCCGCCGAGCACCCCGAGAACACCCTGGCCTCGTTCGCCTCGGCGATCGCCCTGGGGCTGCCGGTGATCGAGTGCGACGTCCACCTCACCGCCGACGGGCAGCTCGCGGTGATCCACGACTTCAGCCTCGACCGCACCACCGACGCCAGCGGCCCGGTGGCGGCGCGGACCATGGCCGAGCTGCGCCGGGTCGACGCCGGCGGCGGCCAGCCCATCCCCACCCTGGAGGAGGTGCTCGACCTGGCCCGGGGCCGGGTCGGCGTGGCGATCGAGATCAAGATCCCCCCGGAGGGCTACCCCGGCATCGAGGCGGCGGTGCTGGCCCGGGCCGGCGCCGCCGGGATGGT
>DASZGP010000227.1:0-7519 GCA_035938695.1 Candidatus Dormiibacterota bacterium
TCACCGCGCCGGTGCTGCCCACGGCGTGGGCCGCCAACGGCGTCGGCGACGCCCTCACCGGGCGGTGGGGCGGGGCCCTGGGCTGGACCGCCCTGCTGGCCGGCGTCACCTCGGCCGGGCTGGTCCTCGGCACCCGGGCGATGGGGGCGCTCTACCTGAGCGGCTGGAGCCAGACGGCGCTGGCCGGCGCCGGGGGCCGGCGCCGGGTCCGCCGGACCGCGGCGGGGCGGGGGCCGCTGGCCTGGCTGCTGCTGGACCCGGCGATCGAGGCGATCATCCGCAAGGACTGGGCGGTGCGCCGGCGCGACGTGGTCCTGCTGGTGCGCTCGATCCTGCCGCTGTTCTTCCTGGGCATCCTCCTGCTGCGCAATCCGGCCGGGATGCTGGAGTTCATCCGCGGCCTGGGCCCCGGCCCCGCCGGGGCGCTGCTGGGGGTGGCCCCGGCGCTCTTCCTGCTGCTGGCGATCTCCTCCGAGCTGGGGCTGGGCGGGGTCGGGCTGGAGGGCGGGGCGATCTGGATCTTCGCCGTCTCACCCAACCCAATGCGCCGGCTGCTGCTGGGCAAGTGCCTGGCCGCGGCGGTGCCGACAGTGGCCCTGGCGACGCTGGTTGGCAGCCTCCTGGAAGGCCTCGCCGGCGCCGGCGTCGGTTGGTCGGCCGGCGCGGTGGCCCTGCTGGCGCTGACGGCGGGCTGCCTCTCGGTGGTCCTGGTCTGCCTCGGCGCCCTGGCCCCGCGCTTCGACTGGACCGACCCCCGCCGCATCGTCCGCCCGGCCATCGGCTGGCTGGCCGTGCTCTGCGAGACCGGGCTGTTCGCGGCAGTGGCCCTGGCCGCCGCCACGCCGGTGGCCCTGGCCGCCTGGCTGGGGCTGCCCACCCTGCCCCTCTACGTCCTCGGCCTGGCCCTGGGGGCGGTGGTGGCGACGGTCGCCGCGCTGCTGGCGATCCCCATCGCCGCGACCCGCCTCTCGATGCTGGAACTCGGTGCCGGGCTCGTGGAGCAGCCGTTGGGCGACTAGGCGGCCGGCTACCTGAGGATGCTGCGGGCGATGACCACGCGCTGGATCTGGTTGGTCCCCTCGTAGATCTGGGTGATCTTGGCGTCGCGCATCATGCGCTCCACCGGGTACTCCTTGATGTAGCCGTAGCCGCCCAGGATCTGGACCGCGTCGGTGGTCACCCGCATCGCGGTGTCGGAGGCAAAGAGCTTGGCCATGGCCGCGAACTTGGTCACCTCGGGGTGGCCCTCGTCGATCATGTGCGACGCCTGGTAGACCAGGTTGCGGGCCGCCTCCACCTGGGTCGCCATGTCGGCCAGCATGAACTGGATGCCCTGGAAGTCGGCGATGGCGTGGCCGAACTGCTGCCGCTCGCGGGCGTACTTGACGGCGTACTCCAGGGCGCCGGCGGCGATCCCCAGCGCCTGGGCGCCGACCCCCGGCCGGGAGCGGTCGAGCACCCGGAGCGCGATCTTGAAGCCCTCGCCCTCCTCGCCCAGGCGGTTCTCCTCGGGCACCTCCATGTCCTCGAAGACCAGCTCGGCGGTGTCGGAGCCGCGGATGCCGAGCTTCTCCTTGATCGGCTTGGAGCTGAACCCCGGGTATCCCTTCTCGATGACGAACGCCGTGGTGCCGCGCGAGCCCTGGGCGGGGTCGGTGACCGCGAAGATCACCAGGGTCTCGGCGACGTTGCCGTGGGTGATGAAGATCTTGCCGCCGTTGACCACGTAGCGGTCACCCCGCTTGACCGCCCGGGTGCGCATCGCCGCCGCGTCGGAGCCGCTGCCGGGCTCCGTGAGGGCGTAGGCGCAGAGCCGGTCGCCGGCCGCCAGCGGTGGGATCCAGCGCTGCTTCTGGGCCTCGGTCGCCGCGACGTTGAAGGGATAGCCGCCGAGCGCCTGCACCGCCAGGATCAGGCCGGCCGTGGCGTCGACCTTGGACAGCTCCTCGACCGCCACCGCCAGGGTCAGGGCCGAGCCGCTGATGCCGCCGTACTCCGGCTTGAAGGGGATGCCGAACAGCCCCAGGTCGCGCATCTCGGCGACCCAGTCGGTGGGGAACTCGCAGGTCTCGTCGACCTCCCGGGATCGGGGCGCGATCTTCTCCTGGGCCATCTCGCGGATGGTCTCGCGGATCATCAACTGCTCGTCGGTCAGCTGCCAGGTCATCGGCTTTCTCCCTCGTCGGCGCGGCCCGACAAGTCTATGGGGCGGGCCAAGCTGGCCGCCCCCAGGGTCAATGGGCTTCGCACTCCTCTCGACAGCGCGGACTTCCTCTACCTACGACCGCCGGCTCGCGACCGCGGCCCGCGAGAACGGCCTGGACGTCCTGGCGCCGGGCTCAGACCCGACGGCCGGCTAAGCGCCGAGCCAGGCGCCGCCGCCGCAGGCACGCTGGACGCTGGTGTCGTGGGCCGGGAGGAGGGTGACGTCGGCCCGTTCCGCGAGCAGGCGGCGGAAGCGGAGCATGCCGAGGTAGGCGGGGGAGCCGGGCTGGTCGAGGAGGGGGTAGACGGCGTCGCCGCAGATCAGGGCGAAGCCGGAGGCCAGGCGGACCAGGACGCTGATGGAGCCCGGGGTGTGGCCGGCGGTGTCCAGGGCCAGGGCGCCGCCGGCCAGCCAGGCGGAGGCGGCGAAGGGACCGAAGGGCCGGGTCGGGTCCAAGGTGAGGGGCTTGGGGGTCAGGCCGGCGAGGTCTTCGGCCGGGTAGCCGGAGCCGCCGGCGCGGGCCTCGGCCCATTCGGTGTCGCTGGCCTCGACCGGCAGGCCCAGCTCGCGGGCGCCGCCGGCGTGGTCCAGGTGGAGGTGGGTGCAGACCAGGCGGCCGGGGGCGAAGCCGAGCTCGCGGGCCCGGGCGGCGAGGGAGGGGCCGTCGAGGACCGGGCGGTAGCGCATCCCCGGGGCCGGGCCGTCCTCGGGCAGCCCGGGGGCGCCCTCGGGCAGCCCGGAGCCGCCCTCCGGCACCCCGGTCGGCGTTCCGCCGCGCGCGGGCGAGGGCCCACCCGAGGCGGCGGCCGAACCGGCGCCCAAGGCACCGCTCGGCGCGGCACCCGGCGCGGGACGCCAGCGGTCGCGGAGCCCGCAGTCGACCACCATCGGGACGCCGGGCGTATCGAGCAGGTAGCCCAGGATCGGGATGCTGACGCCGCTCGACACCTCGCCGCGGAAGAGCATCAGCTTCCCCGCCGGCACCGCCAGAACGCGGCTGGGCGGCGCCGCCTGCAGCCGTTCCAGGGCGGGCTCGACCGGCGCCCAGGGGAGGTCGCGGAGCCATGACTCGGACGCGGGACGCAGCGGCGCGCGGAGGGCCGGCGGCAGCGGCCAGGGCGCCGTCACCGCCTCAACGCAGAAGCTGCCGGGCGATGACCACGCGCTGGATCTGGTTGGTGCCCTCGTAGATCTGGCAGGCCTTGGCGTCGCGCATCCGCCGGGCCGCGGGGTACTCCTCGATGTAGCCGTAGCCACCCATCACCTGGACCGCGTCGGTGGTCACGCTCATCGCGGTGTCGGTGCAGAAGAGCTTGGCCATGGCCGCCTCGCGGCTGAAGGGCAGGCCGGCGTCGCAGAGGGCGGCGGCGCGGTCGACCAGCAGGCGGGAGGCCTCGACCTGGGTGGCCATGTCGGCGAGCATGAACTGGAGCCCCTGCTGATCGGCGATCGGGCGTCCGAACTGCCGGCGCTCGCGGGCGTAGGCCACGGCGCCGTCGAGGGCGCCCTGGGCCAGGCCCAGGGCCTGGGCGCTGATGCCGATGCGGCCGGAGTCGAGCGCCGCCATGGCGATCTTGAAGCCCATCCCCTCCCCGCCCAGGAGCGCGTCCTCGGGGACCAGGCAGTCCTCCAGGAACAGCTCGCCGGTGGGGCTGCCGTGGAGCCCCATCTTGTCGAAGGGCCGGCCGCAGCGCAGCCCCGGGGTCTCGGCCGGCACCACGAAGGCGCTGACCCCGCCGGGCCCGGCGCCGCCGCTGCGCGCCATCACGGTGTAGAGGCCGGCCCGCCCGAGGTTGGTGATGAAGGTCTTGGCGCCGTTCAGGCGCCAGCCGCCCTCGACCCGCCGGGCCGAGGCCCGCAGGCTGCCGGCATCGGAGCCGCTGCCCGGCTCGGTGAGGGCGAAGGCGCCGATCCGCCGCCCCGAGGCCAATTCGGGCAGCCAGCGCCGCTTCTGGGCCTCGGTGCCCCAAGTCAGGATCGGCTCCATCCCCACCGAGGTGTGCACGTCGACGATCACCGCCGTGCTGGCGCAGACCCTGGCGATCTCCTCGACGATCGCGGCGAAGGCCGCGTGGCTCAGCCCGGCGCCGCTGTACGCCTCGGGCACGGTCACCCCCAACAGCCCCAGATCGGCGGCGGCGGCGATGGCCTCCTCGGGATAGCGGTGCTCGCGGTCGGTGCGGGCCGCCAGCGGGGCCACCGTGCGGGCGGCGAAATCCCGCGCCAGGGCCCGGATCTCGGCCACCTCGGCAGGGGCGCCGGCAATTGGCTCGCCCGGGCGCACCTCAGTGACCGGCGATCTGCCGGGCGACCAGTGAGGCATCCTCGCCGACGCCCAGGAGGAGGGAGGACTTGCGGGTGCGCATGAAGTGGACGCCGACGAAGTACAGCCCCGGGGCCACGGTGCTGGCGCCCTGGTCATGCACCGGGAAGCCGAGGTCGTCGAAGGTCGGGATGTGGACCCAGCGGGCGTAGTCGGGACGGAAGCCCGAGGTGAAGATCACCGTGCCGAGCCGCGACAGCTCGACGCGCTCGGGAGCACGGGCGTCGAAGGCCGGCGGGTCGGGCATCTCGGGCATCGGCATCCCGCCGCCGGCGCAGACCCGCGCGATCATCTCCCGGATGTCGGCGTGGCGGGCGTCGCCGAAGGCCACCGACTCGGCCAGATCTGGAGCGAAGTACGCACCGCCGCCATCGGCGTGGGTGAAGCGCCCCAACAGGGTCACCCCCATGCCCCGCAGGGTGCGGCAGTTCAGGTCGTGGCCACCGTCGCGTCCGCTCAGCTGCGGGTTGCCGATCAGCCGCGCCAGCGGCGAGGCCAGGGCGGCCACGGGCTGCTCGAAGAAGGGTGTCCTGACCAGCCAGGAGACCATGTCCTGATCGCCCAGTCGGCGCGGCAGCCAGCCCGCCCGGCCGCAGGCCAGGAAGGTCTCGCGGCCGGCCTGGTGCACCTCCTCGGCGATCTGGCAGCCGGTCTGGCCGCTTCCCACCACGAGTACCCCGCCGGGGGGCAGCGCCCCCGGGTTGGTGTAGCCCTCGGCGTCGATCGCCGGGAGCGTCGGCGGCAGGGTGCCGGCGCCGGGCGGGCGGTGCGGGCGCTGGTAGGCGCCGGTGGTCAGCACCACCCGGCGGGCCTCGATGTCGCCGCCATCGGTCCGCAGCCGGAAGCCGGCGCCCTCGCCGGGCTCCAGCGACCGGACGTCCACGCCCTCCTCGATGGCGCCCGCCTTGGCGGCATACCGCTCGAGGTAGGCGACGATCGAGTCCCTGGGCATGTAGGCGTCCGGATCGTCGCCGTCGTAGGCGTGTCCCGGGAGCCGGAGGGTCCAGTTGGGCAGCACCAGGCAGAAGCTGTCCCACCGGCCGCGCCAGGTCTGACCCACCCTCCCCCGTTCGAGCACCACGTGCTCGACGCCACGCCGCGAGAGCTCGTGGCTGACCGCGAGGCCGGCCTGCCCGGCGCCGACCACGACCACGTCCTCGCGGCGGGTCACCGGCACCCCCGGCCCTCCGCCGCCACTAGGCCGCGGCCGCCTCCACCACGGTGGCCTCGCCCTGGGCCATGCCGGAGCAGATCGCGGCGCCGCCCCAGCCGCCGCCGCGCCGGCCCAGCTCGTAGAGCAGGGTCATCAGGATGCGCGCGCCGGAGGCCCCGATGGGATGCCCCACGGCCACCGCGCCGCCGTTGACGTTGACCCGCTCGGGGTCGACGCCGAGCAGGTTGGTGGCGGTGATGGCGACCGCCGCGAAGGCCTCGTTGATCTCTAGCAGGTCGAGGTCGCCGGGCGCCTTGCCGAGCTTCCGCAGGGCCGCCTGGAGCGACGACGCCGGCACCGTGGCCAGGTAGCGCACCGGCTCGGCCGACTCGCCCTGGGCCCGCCAGACGCCGAGCACCGGCAGGCCCGATGCCCGCGCCCGGCGGCCCGAGGCCAGCAGCAGCGCCGCCGCCCCGTCGTTGACCCCGGGAGCGTTGCCGGCGGTCACGGAGCCGCCCGGAGTCAGCGCCGGCAGGCGGGCCAGCCCCTCGGCGGTGGAGTCCGGCCGGGGCGCCTCGTCGACCCCCACCCGGGCCACCTCGCCCCGCTTCGCCGGCACCTCGACCGCCACCACCTCGGGCGCGAAGCGCCCCGCCGCCAGGGCCTCGGCGTGGCGCCGCTGGCTGCGCAGCGCCCAGGCGTCCTGCAGCTCGCGGCTGACCTCGAACTCGGCCGCGACGTCGCTGCCGTAGTTGACCATCAGGCAGTTGCCCGCGGGGCAGATCAGGCCGTCGCGCTGCATCGCGTCGACCAGCGCGGCGTCGCCCAGGCGGAGGCCGAAGCGCGCCCCCGGCAAGAGGTAGGGGGCGTTGCTCATGCTCTCCATCCCGCCGGCCACCGCGATCTCCGCCTCGCCGGCCCGGATCATCATGGCGGCCAGGTTGACCGCCTTCAGCGAGGAGGCGCAGACCTTGTTCACGGTCAGCGCGCTGGTGCCGACCGGCAGCCCGGCCGCCAGGGCCGCCTGCCGCGCCGGGATCTGGCCCAGGCCGGCGGCGATCACCGTGCCCATCACGACCTGGTCGACGGCCTCGCCGGGGAGGCCCGCCCGGGCCACGACCTCGCCGATCACCCGCGCGCCGAGGTCGATCGCGGTCAACGGGCTGAGCGCCCCGCCGAGCCTCCCGAACGGGGTCCGCGCGGCGGCCAGGAAGACGGCGTCGCCGTCGGCGAAGTCGGGGACGCCGCGGGCCACCGGGGAGGTCTAGTAGGTGCTCGAGTGCCGGGCGGCGAGCCCGATGATCAGCACGAAGAAGATCAACAGGAGGATCGCCAGGACGCCCAGGATCAGGTCGATCCAGCCGACCACCCGGGCCGCGCTGACCACGCCGTCACCGCTCTGGGAGCCGCCGCTGCCGCTGATCTCCCGCCGGGCGCCGCCGGCCATGACCAGGGCCACCGGGCCGAGGACGATGCCGGTGCAGGTCACCAGGCCGATGATCGCCAGCACCAGGGCGAGGACGGCCTTGCCGTTGGTTGGCGGGCTGGCCGGAGGCGTGTAGCCCGCGGCGTAGCCGGGCTGCGGCTGGTAGGGCTGCGGCGGCGGCGGGTACCCGGGCTGGGGCGGCGGATAGCCGGGCTGCGGCTGCTGCCAGGGCTGCGGCGCCCCCGGCGTCTGCCCCTGCGGTGGCTGAGGCGGCGGCTGGTTGGGGTCGTACGGTGGCTGGCTCATAGCAGCGCTATGGTACGTCAGGCGCCGAGCTGCTTGGCGATCAGCATCCGCTGGACCTCGCTGGTCCCCTCCCCGATCTCGTTGATCTTGACGTCGCGCCAGTAG
>DASZGP010000228.1:0-3386 GCA_035938695.1 Candidatus Dormiibacterota bacterium
CTGCCGCGCCAGGGGCACCACGGTGGCCTGCCGGCCGTGCCGCAACCGCTCCACCCGGTCGGGGTCGAGGGCGCAGCAGGTGCGGCTGCAGTACCGGTTGGTCGGCTTCTTGACCGGCTCACCGCAGCCGATCCGGGCGCACGAACGCAGGCGTGAAGAATCCATCAGAGCTACCCCTTGCCGAACCGTCGCTCCCCCCTGCGTGGAAGGACCCGAGCATCATACGCCGGGCCAAGAAAGGCCTGTCAAGGGTCTTTTCGGGTTAAGAGCTGAGCCGTCCTTTCATCCGGCCCGGGCGGTTTCCACAGCCCCGGTGGACAACCGGTGCAGGACCTCCGCCGCCCCGATCAGGCCCCGGTGGACATCCTGGCCGCGACCCTCTGGGAGGTGGTGGGCGGCATAGGATTTGAACCTATGACCCCTACGATGTCAACGTAGTGCTCTACCCCTGAGCTAGCCGCCCGCGGACAACCTTCAGGATTGTACAGGCAGCCCGGGAGGGGGGCCGCGGCGGCCGACGCGGTCCTCGCGGATGCGCCGGACGATCACCGGCACCAGCGCGTAGAAGACCAGGATCGCGCCCATGAAGATGACCACGAAGTTGAGGCCGAAGGTATCGGCGGCCAGCCCCGCCAGGAACAGCGGGATGGCGATGGCCAGGTTGAGCACGGTGAACATGGCCCCGAAGATGCGGCCCCGCTGGTCCTCGTCGGTCGACTCCTGGAGCAGGGTCACGGCGGGGATGAAGACCAGGCCGAAGGCGCCCCCGAAGAGGGCCCCGATGATCGCCGCGAAGGGAATCACCAGGCCCGCCTGGTGGGCCAGCAGGTAGGGGATCAGGCCCATCAGCAGGAGCAGCGTGCCCAGGCCCAGCAGGCCGGCCAGGAGCATCCGGGCGCGGTCGCCCTGGTGGCCCTGGCCGAGGTAGCCGGCGGTCAGGCCCATGCCGATGGCGGCGGGGACCAGGATCAGGTAGGAGTCGCGCGGGTCGAGGTGCAGGACGGTCTTCATGTAGCCCTGGCTGAGGGTGAAGATGGTGAAGATCAGCATCACCGCCAGGCCCAGCTGGCCGAAGGCCTGGAGCACGTCGCGGCGGCCGCGCAGGAAGGCCAGGGTCTCGGTCACCTCGTCGTAGATCCGGGCCAGGCGGCCGGCCGCCGGGGTCTCGTCGTCGGGCGTCTCGGCCGGGGCCAGCCGGGTGCGCATCGCGGCGTTGGCCAGCGCGGCCAGGCCGAAGAGCGCGGCGGCGACGTAGTACGGCGACGAGGGCCCGAAGAGCCGGACCAGGATCGAGGAGACCGGCAGCCCGAAGACCAGCGTGGCCACGATCGTCAGGGTGAAGACCGAGGTGGCGGTGATCAGCAGGCGCCGGGGCACCACGAAGGGCATCGCCGAGGCCTCGGCGGGGGCGAAGAACTGGCCCACGGCGCTGAACAGCAGGGTGATCAGGAGCAGGTGCCAGGTGACGTGGCTGAAGTAGGGCAGCAACGAGCTGGCCGGCACCAGCAGGATCAGGCCACCGCGGACCAGGTTGGTGACGGTCATCAGCCGGCGCTTGTCGAATCGGTCGGCGAAGATGCCGGCGATGGGGCTGAGGATCACCGACGGGAAGGTGTAGGCCAGCAGCACCACCGCCTCCTGGGTGTTGGCGCCGCTGCGCTGGTAGGTGACGGTGAGCAGCGAGTAGACCAGGAACTTGTCGGCCAGCTGGCTGGCGATCTGGGAGAACCAGACGAGGCGGAACTCGGAGATCGAGAGCAGGCTGCGAAAGCCCTTGCCGGTCTCGTGGAGCGCGCCCGAGACGGTGTCGCCGACGGCGCCGACCAGCGAGGCGGGGGCGTTGGGGTCGAGGATCAGGCTGCCGGGCTCGTGGGCGGCGGCCGGCGGGGCCTCGACCTGGCGGCGGCGCTCGTCCTCGCCGTGGCGGGGCAGACCGGTGGCGCGGCGGCGGTCGACGCCGGTGCGGCGCTCGGCGGCCGGTTCGGGCCCGGACATCAGGCCGTCCCCACGCCGGCCGCGCCGAAGGCCGCGTACAGCCTCCCCCACTCATCCAGGTCGAGGGTCTGGGGACGGCGCATCGCGTCCAGCCCGGAGCGCGCCACCACCTCGCGGCCGCGGCCCACGTCGTGGCCCAGCGCGTTGGCGACGCCGTTGGGCAGCTGCTTGCGGCGCTCCTGGAACACCGCCCTGGCAAAGTCGAAGAAGCCGGGCGTGACGAACTCCGGCACCGGTTGGGGGCGGAGCATGATCACCGCCGAGTCGACCTTGGGCGCCGGCTCGAAGGCCACCGCCGGCACCCGGACCACGACCTCGGCGCCGGCGTAGGCCCGCACCCCCAGGGTCGCCAGGCTCCAGCCACCGGGTGGCGCGCAGAGCCGTTCGGCGACCTCCTCCTGGACCATCACGCAGACCCACTCGGGACGGTGCCGCAGGGTCAGCAGCCGGGGCAGCAGCGCGCCGGTGATGTAGTAGGGGATGTTGCCGCAGACCCCGAAGGGGGGCTCCACCAGGCGGTCCAGGTCGACCGCCAGGGCGTCGCCCTCGACGACCTCCACCGGCAGCCCGGCGGCCTCCAGGCGGAGCACCTCGACCAGGCGGTGGTCGAGCTCGACCGCGCGCACGCTCTGGCCCCGGCGGGCCAGCGGCAGGGTCAGGGTGCCGGGGCCGGGGCCGATCTCCAGGACGCGCTCCGGCGCGGCCGGGATGGCGGCCACGATGCCCGCCACCACGTCGCCGTCGCGCAGGAAGTTCTGCCCCAGTGACTTCACGGCCCGGATGCCGTGGCGGCTGAGGATGTGGACCGCATCCGGGGTCCCCGGGAATCCTGATTCCCGGGGTGGATGGTCCTCGACGGGCGTCGTCACCCGGTCAGCCTAACTTGGGCGCCCGCCGGCCGCCGCGCCCTGGGCCGGGACGCCGAACAGCTCGTGGGCGCCGCGACGGACCGCGGTGGCCAGCTCGGCGAGGGCCACGCCCTTGACCTCCGCCAGCCGGCGGGCGGTCTCCACCACGTAGGCCGGCCGGTTCGGCCGGCCGCGCCAGGGCTGGGGCGGCAGGAACGGCGCGTCGGTCTCCACCAGCAGCCGCTCCAGCGGCACCTCGGCCAGGGCCTCGCGGAGCCCGGCCGCGTTGGGGTAGGTCACCGGCCCGGCGACCGAGACGTGCAGCCCCAGGTCGAGGCAGCGGCGGGCCAGGGCGGCGTCGCCGCTGAAGGCGTGCATCGCGCCGCGGAGGCCGGGGAACTCGGCCAGGATGGCCAGGCAGTCCTCGTGGGCCTCGCGGTCGTGGACGATCACCGGCAGGCCGGCCTCCACGGCCAGGGAGCACATCCGCCGGAAGCTCTGCTTCTGCACCTCCACCGGCACCTCGTGGTAACCCGGGCGCCA
>DASZGP010000229.1:0-23386 GCA_035938695.1 Candidatus Dormiibacterota bacterium
CGGCAGGCTGGGCCGGCTGCCCAGGCTGGTGGTGAAGCTGCTGATCCCGCCGAAGACGTTCTCGTGGTCCTTGACCTGGGGCTGCTGGTTGGGGTCGAACTCCCAGGCGTTGCCGCCCGACCACTGCGGGTCGCCGGGCAGGGCGATGGCATGGGGGTTGATGCTGGGGTCGCCCTCCACCGCCGCCACCCTGATCCACTGCAGGATGACCTCGTTGCTGGGGGTGTAGGCGACCTGGTCCTGTCCGGGCGGGGCGAGCCGGTCCACGGCGCCCAGCTTGGAGCCCTCGTAGGCGGCCTCGCGGACGATCTGGATGTCGTAGGCGAAGCGGCCCAGGGCCAGCGAGCCCATCAGCAGCAGGGCCAGGATCGGCAGCGCCAGGGCGAACTCCAGCATGGACTGACCGCGCTGCCCTTCGGTGCTCAGCATGTGTCCGGCGTCGCCCCGCTGGGGCTGAAGTGACTCTGGGCGTAGTTGAAGACCGCCTGCATCGGGTCCTGGTGGAACTGGTCGATGGAGTGCAGGACGTTGGAGACGTCGCAGAGCTGGGGCACCTTGTCGATCCCCACCAGCTCGACGTGGAAGGTGGTGACCGTCGGCGGGGCGCCGAGGATGTCGCGGATCAGGCCGCCGACCGGGTCGGGGATGCCGCCGATGGCCGCCGCGATGTCGATCACCGCGTTGGCCAGCAGCACGCACCAGCCGGTGGCGTTGGTGGGCAGGGTCATGATCACGAAGTCGGCGCTCTCCGGCGGCGCCTTGAAGATCGACTGGCAGAACTGCGAGAAGCTGATCCGGTCCTTGTCGTCCTTGGACTGCTCGATCTTGACCTTGCTGAGGGCGAAGCTCCAGCGCGAGCCGTTGTCCGACTTGCCGCTGAGGTTGGCGGCGAGCTGCGACTGGAAGCTCGGCTGGATCTCGTGGACCTCAAGGAACATCAGGGGGTTGCCGGCCTCCTCGCCGGGCACCGGCAGGCGGTGGCCCTTGGGGAAGACGTTGACCTGGATCCACTTGGCCAGCCCGGTGCAGGCCAGGCCGTTGCCGGCGGCGTCGGTGCCCGACCCGGCCCCCGGCTTGCAGGTGCCGGCGTCGCCGAGGTCGCTCGACTTGTAGCTCGACGTCAGCCGGTAGTCACGGTGGCCGCAGTCGGGGCCGGGGCCGGACGAGCCCGGGGGCGGCGGGGTGCAGAGCGGCGCGTTGGCCGGGCCGTCCCAGTACTGGTAGGCGGTCACCGGCTTGCCGCCGACGGTGGCCGCGAAGGCCGCGTGGTCGCAGTCGAAGAAGGTCTCGTAGGCGTCGTGGACGGTGGGGGTCGGCACGCTGTAGACGTAGGGGTGGATGGGGGTCTGGGAGCAGTTCTGGCCCTTGACGTGGTCGGCGTAGTAGTTGACCACGTTGTTGGTCCAGTCCTGGTCGGTCTTGGCGCCGTTCTGGGTCCCGAACAGGTAGTTCACCGGCACCAGGCCCTTGGCCGGGCCCGGCGTGCCCGGCGGGCAGAAGACGCCGAAGAAGCAGCCCGGCGACGACGGCGGCGGCGAGCCGTCGTAGACGTTGCGGAGGTCGGCGATGGCGTTGTCGAGCGCCGCGTCGGCGTCGCTCTGGCTGCCCGAGCTGGTGTCGAAGCGACCCTTGTTGTCGATCAGGTCCTTCATCTGGTAGAGCATCGCGGCCTCGGCCAGGATCGGCTTGTCGACCAGCTGCTTGAGGTAGCGGCGCTCGTTGCAGTCGCGGGCCACCGGCGGCGGCTTCGCCGGGTCGGCGGCGCCGAAGGGGTTGGTCCCGACCGGGTCCCAGGGGTGGCCGGCGGCGGCCGCGGCGGCGCAGGCCGGGTTGACCACGTCGGCGATGTAGAAGGTGTTGCTGCCCCGGGGCTCGGCCTTGGGGGTGTTGCCGGGACCGCTGCCGTCGGTGGCCCGGCTGTCGTCCCAGAGGGTGTGCAGCGCCGCCCGCCGCAGCGTCTCCTTGAGGCTGACCGAGGCTCCGGGCGTGGCGAAGTTGGGGTCGGGGACGTCGCTGGTTATGGCCTCCCCCGCCGCCGCCAGCCCCTGGACGTCCTGCAGGGTATACAGGAGCGGTCCGGCGGCGCTGACGATGCTGGGGAACATGAAGCCGAAGTAGCCGTTGTTGCCTGCGATGATCGTCGAGTTGGCCACCCCGAGCACCCACTTGGCCACGTCGAGGACCTGTTTGACCACCTCCACGAACGGGTCGATGACCGCGGCCATGGCGTCGGCGATGCCCGCCAGGATCGACCCCACCGCCTCCAGGATCGGCCCGATCACGTCGCAGGGGAAGCAGAAGCCGAAGGACAGCACGCCGGCGGCGATCAGGGCGTCGCCGGCGATGGAGATCGCCTCGCCCAGGTTGCCCAGCGCGTGGACGCCCCACTCCAGGGCGCTCAGGAAGGTGTTGTCGTTGAAGGTCGAGGCGAAGGCGGTGGCGGCGGTGACCGCCGCCTGGTCGCTGGCCGACTGCATGTTGGTGGCGTCGGCGGCGGTCTGGCCCACGCCGGTGGTGAAGAGCACCACCATCACCATCAGGAGCATGGTGAAGGCGGTGATCAGGGTGACGTTGCCGTCCTCGCTGACCAGGGTCCGGCGCCGCCGCTCGACCATCAGTACTGGTTCACCAGCCGGACCGCCACGCCCCGCTCGGTCAGCTGCCCCGGCGCGCTGGGGCCGCCCAGGATCGCCGCCACCAGGCTCCAGCCGGGGATGTTGCTGGGGCTGTAGCTGATCGTGACCTCGACCGAGTAGACCGAGCTGTAGCCGGCGTCCTGGCCGGGGATCGCGGGGCCGGTGCTGACCACCATCGAGCTCCGGGGGTTGCCGTCGGTGAAGGCCTTCATGATCCAGGAGCCCTGGTAGTCGACGTCGATCGCGTCGCCGGCCGCGGCGACCGCATCGGGATCGGTCACCGTACCCGCCCCGACCTGGGCCTGGAGCACCTTGGCGGCGTGGCGGGCGGCGTCGTAGGCCGCCTTGTGCTCGGCGATCCGGACCGCGTACAGGAAGCTCACCGCCAGGACCATGAAGATGATCGCGAAGAGCAGCGGCGCGACCAGGGCGAACTCCAGCATCGCCTGGCCCCCGCCGGCGCGGCGCCGGCCGGCGGCCGGCCGCCGCCCTCCGAGGTGGCCTGCCAGGGGACCGGCGAAGAGGCCTGTCAGCGGCCTGGCGAAGCGGCCCGTCGTCATCGGGTGGCGATCTTGTTGTTGATGGCGTCGATCGAGTCGGCGATGCTGCCGGGGCAGTCGGCCAGCCCCGAGGGGCAGGAGAAGTGAAGGGTGATGAAGTAGGTGTCGCGCGGCTCGTTGATCTTGTCGACCCAGAGCTGGCTGACCCCCAGCTGGGAGGCGGCCGCGAAGCCCACGACGACCGTCCCGGTGATCAGCGCGTACTCCAGCATGGCCTGGCCGCGCTGGGTGGCGCGCCTCATCCGTGCTTCGTGCCTCCGCCGATCTGGAGGAAGGCCAGGCTGCCGAGCACGATCAGCAGGGCCAGGACGTTGAGCATGGTCGGGAAGGTCATCAGCACCGGAGCCTTGAGCGAGCGCCCCTTGACCTCCTGCTCGCGCTTGATCCGCAGCTCCTCGGCCTGCTGGGCCAGCATCTGGCGCAGGTCGCGGCCGCCGATCTGGGTCGCCTGGCCGACGGCGGCGACCAGGAAGGAGAGGTCGTCGTTGCGGTTCTTGCGCAGCAGCTCGCCCATGGCCACGTCGAGGCGCTCCTTGAGCTGCTGGACGCGCTGGATCACGTAGGCCAGCTCCTGGGCCAGCACCTCGCCGCCGAAGTACTGGCAGTAGTAGGCGATGCCGGCGTCGATCGAGGTCCGCTCGACCGAGAGCCCGATCACCTCCAGGGCCAGCGGCAGGGCCCGGCTGAGGTGGTTCTGGCGCACCTCCGCGGCCTGCTTGATGGTCGAGTCGGGGCCGCCGAAGCCGACCATCAGGCCGCCCAGGAAGAGCGCCCCGGCGAGCACCGGGTTGCCCAGGATGGCCCCCACCAGGAGGCCCAGGCCGGCGAAGATCAGCATGGTCAGGAGCTTCATCCGGGCCACGTCCTCGACGCTCACCTCGCGGGACACGTCGGCCTGGTCCAGCAGTCGGGGCAGCGGGCCGCGGCGGACCACCTGGACCAGGAGGCCCAGGGCCGGCAGGCGCCTGGCCTGGTTGCGCATCCGCAGCACGGCGGCCTTGTCCTTGTCCGTCGGCGCGCCCGGGGCGGCCGCGAACTGGTTCTGCCTGCGGGAGCGGGCCCGGCCGCGGAGCAGGATGGCGACGATCAGGGCCACGACCAGGACGACGACGCCGATGACGATCAGAAGGTCAGAGCTCATGATCTCGCCAACCCGCTATCGCGGTTGATGCTCATGCCTCGATCCTCCGCAGGATGCGCCCGGTCCACCAGCGCGCCATGTAGTTCATGCCCAGGCCGATGGCGATCGTCACCCAGCCCACCGGGGTGCTGAAGAGCGGCTCCACGAAGTGCGGGGTGATGAAGTAGATGAAGAGGACGAAGGCGATCGGCAGGTAGGAGATGATGGTGGCCGTCGACTTGACCTGGCTGGTCAGGGCCTCCAGCTCGTTGCGGGCCTTGATCTCGTCCTGGATCGAGTTGGAGAGGCTGCGCAGCAGGGAGTAGGTCTCGAGCCCGACCTGGTTGCCGATGGCCAGCGCCGAGCTGATGGTGTGCAGCTCGGGGTAGGGCAGCCGCTCGGCCCACATCTCGAAGGCCTGGGGCTCGGTCACCCGCAGCGCCTGGATCCGGTTGGCCAGGGCGTCAAGCTCGGACTTGATCGGGTCGGCCAGGTTGGGGGTGGTGGCCTGGAGGGCGTTGGCGAAGTTGCGCCCGGCGGCCATCGCGCTGCTGACCAGCAGGAGCGCGTTGGGAAGCTGGAGCAGGAAGCGCTCCTGGAAGGCCTTGGCCCGCCGCAGCGCCAGGATGTAGTCGATGCCCGGGGCCAGCAGGAAGGCCAGGACGGCGATCACCGGGTTGTGGAAGACCAGCAGGGCGATCCCGACGCCGACGATCGCCAGGCCCAGCTGGCGGTCCAGGAAGGTGCCCCAGCGGAACTCGAAGCCGATGTCGACCGGCTTGCGGTAGCGCTCCCGCAGGCCCTCGGGCAGGATCCGGGCCAGGCGCTCGGTCGGCGAGACGTAGGCCGCCTCGCTCTCCGCCACCGCGGTGCCGCCGCCGGTGTGGGCGGCGTAGGGGTTGAGCCGGTTGGCGCTGAGGATCGGCAGCAGCCCGGTCAGCACCAGGTAGGCGACCCCCACCACGATCACCCCGAGGGCGATCCCGCCGATCATCGCCGCCCCCCTGGCTTCCAGCTCGTCCGCTCCATTTGCGCCCTCGTGCTCACGGCCTCCCGTCGTCGGAGTGGGCTAAGAGTAAGCCCGCTCCGGTACCGGCGCCAAGTGGGGGTGGGATTCCCCCGGCGCCGGCCGCCGCACATAATGCGACCGTGGCCGAGCGGGTGGGCAAATACTGGCTCGAGGGCCTGATCGGGTCGGGGGCCTCGGGCGCCGTCTACTTCGCCCGCGACGTCGAGCTGGGCCGCCCGGTGGCCATCAAGGCCCTGGCTCCGGCGCTGCTCGAGAGCGGGCTGGCCCAGTTCCGCCACGAGGCCCAGGTGATGGCCAGGGTGGAGCATCCCAACTGCGTCAGGGTGTTCGCCCTGGAGGAGGAGGACGGGCGGGCCTACCTGGTCTGCGAGCTGGTCGAGGGGGCTTCGCTGCGGGGCGTGATGGCCAAGTCCCGGCGGCTCACCCCGGAGCAGGCGCTGGGGGTCCTGGCGGGGTCCCTGGCGGGGCTGGCCCACGCCCACTCGCTGGGGCTGGCGCACCGCGACGTCAAGCCGGAGAACGTCCTGGTCGACCTGGAGGGGACCAGCAAGCTGGCCGACTTCGGGCAGGCCATGGCCGTCGGCGCGGGCGCCCCACCCGGCCTGGCCGGGACCCCCGCCTACATGGCCCCGGAGGCCCTCGCCGCCCCGGTGGCGGTGTCGGGCGACCTCTACGCCTGCGGCGTGATGCTCTACGAGCTGCTCACCGGCGGGCTGCCGTTCGAGACCGTCGAGCCGCTGGCCCTGCTCCGCCGCAAGGCCACCGAGCCCCCGCCCGACCCCCGCCGGGCCCGGCGGGACCTGCCCGAGCCGGTCGCGGCGCTGGTGCGGGACTCGATGGCCATCGACCCCGCCGCCCGTCCCCAGAGCGCCGAGGTCTTCGCCGCCCGGCTGGAGGCGGCGGCGGCGGCCGGCTACGGTGCCGACTGGCACTCGCGGGCCTCGATCCGGGCCCTCGCGGCGGCGGCCGCCGGGGTCGCCGCCCTCGCCGGCGGATTGATCGCCGGGGGCGCCTCGGCCGCCGCGGCGGGAACCGACGTGGCGGCGGGGTCGGTCGGAGCCGCCGGTGGCGCCGGAGCCGGCGGGAGCGCGGGGTCGGTCGGAGCCGCCGGCGGCGCCGGGGCCGGCGGGAGCGCGGTTGGCGCCGGCGCCGGCGGGAGCGCGGGTGGCGCCGGAGCCGCCGGAGCCGGTGGGAGCACGGGTAGCGCCAGCACCACCGCGAAGGCCAAGCCGGCGTCGGGCCGGTCGGGCCCGCTCGGGGTGCCTCTGAGCCTGCTCGCCGCCGGGGTCGCGGGCCTACTCCTCATCGGCGGCGCGGGCGGCTATTACCTGCTGAACCGGGACGGCGGTTCGGCGGCGGCGATCAACGGCGCGCTGGCCGGCTCCTTCGGGCCGCCGCCGCCGGTGACCCTGGGCGAGCTGCCCGCATCGAGCCGCGCCGGGACGCCCAGCTTCACCAGCCTGTCCGGCGGCCGGGTGGTCGAGGTGACCACCCTGGCCGGGCCCCGAGACGTCGGCCTCGGCTTCGCCTTCTGCAACTCCTTCACCTGCGGCAACAGCGACAACGTCGACTGCGTCGGCAACCTATACATCCCGGCCTTCGCCAGCTCCATCCACTACTCCATGACGATCGGGAAGGTCACCGGGTGGACCCTGGAGCGGGTGCTGGTCACCGCGGGCCAGGCGCCGGGCTCGACCTCCGCCTACGCCTACACCGACGCCGCCGGCGGGAGCACCGCGCCGGGGTTGCTGGCGGCGCCCGCCAGGATCAGCGCGAACGGCGCCGAGCTGGACTTCCCGATCCCGCCGGCGCAAGCCCTGAAGGCCCACTACCGGCCCCAGTTCCAGCGGGTCTGCGGTTTCACCCAGCCGGAGCTCATCGCCTTCCAGGCGCGGTACGGCACCGTCTACCACAACCCCTACCCGTACATCACGGTGATCCTCAGCTGGACCCGCGCCGGCGGCGACGTCGCGGGGTTGACCCAGGCGGTAGGGATCGACGGCCAGGCGAGCGACGTGCCGGTGAAGGTGGCCGGGGCGGGGCCGGCGTCCCGCGGCTTCACCGCCTACCGCCAGGACGACGCCCGCTGGGCCACGACCAGGGCAGGGACCTCGACCTACGCCAGCTCGGGCACCGTGCCGGCGGCGGTGGCCAGCCTGCTCAACGGCTTCGGCAAGGGCGGCGACCCGGTCAGGGTGGGCGCCGCGCTGGAGCGGGCGGGCGCCTGGAAGCCCGGCGGGGCGGCGACCTGGGCTGCCCTTGGCGCCTACCTGGCCGACCAGGGCCTGACCCCGGCCGGCGCCGACCTGCCGGCGGCCGCGGCGGCGGCCACCCAGGGCGTGCCCTCGCTGGTCGGCTACACCTCCTCCGGCGGCCGGGAGTCGGCGCTGGTGATCACGGGCTACGACTCCGGCCGCGACCGCTTCCAGGTGCTCGACCCCGCCCGCGGCCGGGTCGAGATGCGCTGGGACGACCTCGCCGCCGGCAACCCCTGGATCCTGGAGGTCGGCGGGTAATGAGCCGGCGCGGGGCCCTCGCCGCCCTCCTGCTGCTGACCGCCCTGGCCGCCTGCGGTGAACCCCCGCCGGCGCCCGGAACCGCCGGCGTGGCCGGGCGCAAGGCCGTCGGCCTGGCCGGCCTGGACCGGACCCAGGGCGGCGACGGCGCCTGCTTCTCCGGCTACCGCGTCAGCGCCGGCGGGCTCGACTCCCAGGGCGCGCAGCGCTACGTGCTGACCTTCGACCTCGAGGGCACCCCCGCCGACCAGGCCCACCTGCTCGCCACCCTCTCCGGCGGGGCCTGCGCGGCCGCCCTGGCCTCGGCCACCGCGACCGTCGTCGCCCGCCTCGGCCTGACCTCGCCCGGCCCCCTCGACGTCACCTACCGGCTGCCCTCCGGCGCCCGCCTGATCGTTCCCTGAAGCCGGACCCTCAGCGGTCGGCGATCTCGGCCGCCACGTCGTGGTCGTACACGTAGACCGTCAGCGTCCCCGAGCGGTAGACCGCCGTGGGCGTGCCGAACCAGGCCCCTGGCTGGCCGCGCAGGCAGACACAGGGGTCGGTGTCGGCGATCACGAAGCTGGGGCCGGGAAGGGGCCGGTACCAGGCGCTGGAGAAGTTCCGGTCGCCCCGGCAGAGCGAGCCGGGGCGGGCGTCCTGGCAGCTCCGGCCCTGCTGCACCTGCCGCGACTCGATCCGCCCGCCTGACAGCCACACCACCGGCAGCGCCTCGTCGTAGCCGGCATAGCCGTGGGTCAGGCCATTGGCGGTCAGCAGCGCGACGATCCGGGCCGCCCGCTGGTGGGCCGGCGCCAGGTCACGGGCCATCGCCGGCAGGGCGGCGGCGTTGCCGGCCGCCACGGCGGCGACGGCCAGCAGCAGGGCCGGCGCCAGCCCGGGCCGCCGGCCCAGCCGGAGGGGAACCGTGGCGGCCAGCGCCAGCAGGATCGGGACCAGGTAGCGCCCGGCGCCGGGACCGCCCAGGCCGGTGAGGGTGAAGAGCGCCAGGGTGGACAGGCCGCACAGCGACCAGAAGGTGAGCCAGGCGATACCCGGTTCGTTCCCGTCGGCCGCCGCCATATCCGCCCGGCCCGCGACCACCAGGGTTCGTCCGAAGTACCAGGTCACCCCCACGACGGCGATCACGGACAGGGCGCCCCGGCCGGCGGGCGCCCACGACCCCAGCCAGGCGGGGCCGGCGCCGGCCAGGAAGGAGGCGACGTTGTCCCCGGCACGCACGGCCCGGGGCAGCACCGCGAGGTCGACGGCCGAGCCCTGGCCGATCCGCCAGAAGGAGAACCCCCACCAGGTCTCCCCCGCCACCACGGCCGCCGCCAGGACCGTGGCGCCCGCCGCCACCACCAGGAGCCGCGCTCGGGCCGGCGACCGGCGCAGGGCCACGGTGCCCAGCAGGGGCAGGAGGCCGAAGACCAGCAGCAGGGCGTCGGAGGCCAGGTTCACGCCGATCACCGCCGCCAGGCCCGCGACCACCGCCGGCCCGCGCGCCCGGCCCCTCGCCCACCAGTACGCCGCGGCCCCCAGGAGGGCGAGGCTGAGCCAGGTGGTGACGTGGAAGTTGTCGTCGACGTAGGTGTTCAGCACCACCGGAGCCACGGCGACCAGCGCGATCAGCGCCACCAGCCCGGCCCAGCCTCCGGCCTGGCGGGCCACGGTCGCCGCCAACAGCAAGGCCGCCGCCCAGGAGACCAGCAGCGGAAGCACCAGCCAGGCCTCGCCGGCGTGGGGGATCCCCTGGGTCAGGAGACGGGCCAGGGTCACGTTGACGAAGGAATCGACCGGGGTGACCAGGTGCTGCCCCCGCCCGCCCCGGGCGATCGCCTGGGCCAGGTACTGGGTCGCCGCGGCGTCGCCGTCGGCGTGCAGCCCGTCGATCAGGCCGTTCCACGTCGTGGCCAGGGTGGCGGCGTAGGCCAGGCCCGCGCCAACCGCCAGGGTGGCGCAGACGGCCAGGGTCGCCGGCCTGGGGGCCGCGGCCGGGCCGCCGGCGACTATTCGCCCAGCTCCAAGCGGACGCGCTCCTCGCAGGCGGCGGGGTTCTTGAGCCGGACGTACTCCCCGGTGAAGCGCCCGTCAGCGCCCATGCCGGTGCGTTCGAAGCGGAAGATGGGGTCGACGATCACCTCGCCGTCCCGGCCCACCCCGAGCACCTCGGCGACCTCGATCACCCGCCGTGAGCCGTCGGAGAGGCGCATGGTCTGGACGATCAGGTTGACGGCGCTGGCGATCTGCTTGCGGATCGCGGGGATGGGCAGCTCCTTGGCCATCAGGATCATCGTCTCGAGCCGGCTGATGGTGTCCAGCGGGCTGTTGGCGTGGACCGTCGACAGCGAGCCGTCGTGGCCGGTGTTCATCGCCGTCAGCATGTCGAAGGCCTCCTCGCCGCGGCACTCGCCGACGACGATCCGGTCGGGCCGCATCCGCAGAGCGTTCTTGACCAGGTCGCGGATCGAGACCTCCCCCTGGCCCGCCAGGTTGGCCGGCCGGGCCTCCAGGCGCTTGATGAAGGGATGGCGCAGCTGCAGCTCGGCGGCGTCCTCGATGGTCACGATGTGCTGGTGCTCGGGGATGAAGGTGGAGAGGATGTTGAGCAGCGTCGTCTTGCCCGAGCCGGTGCCGCCGGAGACCAGCACGTTGAGCCGGGCCCGCACCGCCCGCGAGAGCCAGTCGGCCATCTCCCTGGTCATCGCCCCCATCTCCACCAGCTGCTCGACGGTCAGCTTCTCCTTGCCGAACTTGCGGATGTTGAGCGAGATGCCGTCGATGGCCAGCGGCGGCATCACGACGTTCACCCGGGAGCCGTCGGGGAGGCGGCCGTTGACGATCGGGTTGGATTCGTTGGCCGGGCGGTTGAGGGGCCGCAGGATGACCTGCACGATCTGGTCCAGGTGGGCGTTGTCCTCGAAGACGATGGGCACCGGGCGGAGCTTGCCCTTCTGCTCCACGAAGACCCGCCGGGGCCCGCTGACGATGATCTCGGTGATCGACTCGTCGCGGAGCAGGTCCTCCAGCGGGCCGAAGCCGAAGATGTTGTCGATGATGTAGCCGAGGACGCTCTTGCGGTCCTCGACGCCCAGGCTGTACTCGTCCATCAGGCGCTCGACGACCACCGCCAGGTCACGCTTGGCCCGCTCCGGCTTGGCCTTGACCAGCTCGGCGAAGGCCGGGTCGGCGAGCTGCTCGTCGAGCACCCGGCTGCGGATCTCGGCCTTGATCGGGGTCAGGTCGCGGGCCGCGACCGGGGCCCGCGGCTTGGGGGCCTCCTCGGCCGGCGGGGTCGCGCCGGGTCGGCGGATGTAGCGGTTGACGCCCATGTCAGTGCTTGGCCGGCGCCGCGACGCCGGCGCCGAGGTACTGGGCCAGCTGGGCCACGGCCTTGGGGTAGGCGGTGTCCCCGGCCTTGGCGAAGGGGAGGTGCCGTTCGGCGAAGGCCTCGAAGAACTTGCGGTCGTCGGGCAGCGCCGCCGCCACGCCGATCGGCATCGGCACCTCCAGCTTCTTCTTGCCGCTGCGGCTGACGATCAGGAAGCAGCGGTCGGCCAGCGCGAGCTCCCGGGCCTCGATCATCGGCCCCAGCACCAGGTTGAGCATCCGCGCCACCTTGATCTGGCTGGGGACGTCCTCGGGGGTCACGACCAGGATCCGGTCGGAGCGGAACAGCGCCGGCGCCGTGAAGGAGTCGACGGTATTGGGCAGGTCGAGGATGACCACGTCGAAGTTGGCGGCCAGGATCTGTACCAGCGCCTCCATGTGGCTGGAGGGGTCGACGTAGTCGTCGATCGCCGCCGGGTCGTCGAGGGCGCAGAGCACGTGGAGGTTGTCGCGGCGGAAGGTCTTGGCCAGCAGGATGTCCTCAGAGATCACGTTGGCGGCCTCGGAGGTCACCCGCGTGACGTCGCCCTCGACCCGGTTGAGGATCTCGTCCACCAGCGGCTTGAGCCCCAGCACGCTGCAGCGCTTGAGCTCGTTGACGTCGAAGTAGAAGGACTGGCTGCCGTTCTGGAGGTCGAGGTCGACCAGCAGGACGCGGAGGTCGGGGTTCATCGCCACCCGGCTGGCCAGGGCGGCGGCCAGCAGGCTGGTGCCGGCGCCACCGCGGGGGCTGTAGACCGCGAAGACCTGGCCGGGGCCGCCGCCGCGCCGGGGCCGGACCTCGTCGATCTGCGGCGGGGCGAAGGCCGGCCCGGTGATCGGCGGGGGGTAGGACGAGCCCTCGCCGGTCGGGGCCGGGAAGCTGCCCGGGCCCGGCGGTGGGGGGAAGCCCGCGGGGGCCGGGAACCCGGCCGGGGCCTCGACCGGCGCGGCGGCGGCGCTGGCCACCACCGAGAAGCCTTCCAGCGGCTCTCCCACCACCTTCATCGGGTGCCGGGACAGGTAGGCCCGGGCGTGGTCGGCATTGAGGAAGGCCGCCATCACCTGGCCGCCGCCGGCCGTCTGCTCG
This sequence comes from Candidatus Dormiibacterota bacterium, assembly GCA_035938695.1. Classification (GTDB taxonomy): domain Bacteria; phylum Chloroflexota; class Dormibacteria; order DASZGP01; family DASZGP01; genus DASZGP01. The sequence goes on from DASZGP010000229.1 coordinate 12,304, forward strand.
GTCACCAGCTTGACCAGGCGCATGGCGCTGGGGGCGTAGGCGACGACACGCTCAGGCATTGGCTTCTCCTTCTGTGGGCTCACGGGCAGGCGATGGTCACGGTGACGGGGGCGGACGAGAGGTCGACCGGCGAGGTCACGTGGAGGATCGCGTCACCACTGAAAGCATGGTCCGAATTGAGGGTGAAGATGAGGCTCGGGTGGTCCTCGGTCTGGCCGCTGTTGACCGGGTCCTGGCCCTGGTCGTGCTGCCCGTCGGGACGGATCCACTCGTACTTGACCGTTCCCTCCCCGCCGTTGGTCCTGATGGTGCCGCTGAAGTTCCATCTGGCCTGGGGGCAGTGGCCCGGGGTGGCCGGATCGACGCCGGCGGAGACGGACTGGACCACCAGCGCCGGTCCCGGGCCCAGGCCATGCTGCCGCTGCAGGAAGAGATATCCGCCGGCGGCCCCGGCGATCAGCAGCAGGAGGACCAGCAGCAGCGGCGCCAGGCGCCGCTTCCGCCGGGGCGCCTTGGGCGGGGTGTAGACCGGGGTGGCGATCTGGGTGTTGGTCCACGAGGTCGAGGGCGGCGGCGGGGGCAGTGGGGGCGGCGGGGCCGGGACCGGCGCGGCGAACGTGGGCGGCGGGCCGGCGGGCGGTGGCGGGACGGACGCCGGGGGTGGGTACGGGGCCGGGGGCCGCGGCGCGCGCACCATCGTCTCGTCCGGCAGCGGTCCCCCGCCGGGCACCCGGAGCATGGTCTCGTCGGCCGCGGTGGGCGGGCGGACCACGGTCTCCTCGTCGGCCGCGGCGGGTGGGCGGACCACGGTCTCCTGGCCCGCCGGCATCCCCCCGGGAGCCCGCACCAGGGTCTCCTCGGCGGCCCCGACCGGATAGGGCGGCGGCACGCCCGGGACCAACACCGTCGGCGCGGTCGGCGCGAAGGTGGCGCTGGGGTTGGCCTCGGGGACCGGCGGCCCGGCGGCCGCCTCGGCCCGCTCCCGCAGGTCGGGGTCGCCGGCGAACATCGCGCCCGCCGAGCCGGCGGCCTTGGCCAGCGCCGCGAACAGCTCGTCGGCCGTCCCGTAGCGCTTCTTGGGCTCCTTCTCCAGGCCCTTGAGCAGCACCTCCTCGACCTTCTTGGGGAAGCCCGGCACCACCGCCGAGGGTCTGGGCACCGGCGCCGAGATATGGGCCTGGAGGCTGGCGATCGGGTTGCCGGGAACCGACGGGAAGGGCAGCTGCCCGACCAAGAACTCGTAGGCCATCACCGCCAGGGCGTAGACGTCGGTGCGCTGGTCGACCTGGCCGGTCCCCCGGGCCTGCTCCGGCGACATGTAGGCCGGCGTCCCCAGGATGGTGCCCGCCTGGGTCTGGAAGCCGGCGGTGGCCGACATCATCTTGACCAGGCCGAAGTCGCCCAGCTTGCACATCCCCCGCCGGGTGACGAAGACGTTGCCCGGCTTGAGGTCGCGGTGCAGGATGCCCAGCTTGGAGGCGTACCCCAGCGCCGAGGCCAGCTCGCCCAGCACCCGCGTGGCCTGCGCCGGGGTCAGCGCGCCGCGGTCCATCACCTGCCGCAACGAGGCGCCGTCGACGAACTCCATGAGCATGAACAGGTCGCTGCCCGCCGCCACCATGTCGTAGATCCCGACCACGTTCTGGTGGTTCATCTGGGCCAGCGCCCGGGCCTCACGCTGGAACCGGGTCAGCATCTCCTCGTCGCCGTTCCAGGCGCCCAGGATCTGCTTCACCGCCACCGGCCGGTTCAACGCCGTCTGGCGGCCCAGGTACACCGCGCCCATCGCCCCCCGCCCGACCGCGCGGACCAGCTCGACTCCGGGGACCTCGGGGAAGGGCTGGTTCATCTCAGATCGTCAGCCGAGGGCCCAGTAGAAGGCATTGGAGGTCAGCGTGTGGTTGCCGGCACCGTCGGTCCAGGAGAGGTTGAAATAGCCGGAGTAGCTGCCGCTCGAGGTCTGGACCTCACAGTTCGGCTGGAACGGAGGGCTCTGGGGGGCGGAGTGCGTGCCGCCGGCCATCGGGAGCGTGTAGCGGTAGTTTGGACCACCCTGGGCGCAGGTGGCGCCGCTGGGGGTGTTGACCGTCCAGCTGACTCCCAGCACGACCGGCCCGGGGGCGGCGCCGTTGTACTTCCAGGTGAACGTCTCCATCAGCTCCGCCCAGGCGTAGCTCGAAATGGTGTTGGGGCAGGGGGTGTTGCCGCTGTTGTTGATGGTGCAGGGAGTTTCGGCGCTGTTCCCGGGAGGCACGGGCGCGGGCTTGTTGCAGCTCGTGGCGGTCGTGGTGGGCTGGGTGCAGGCGGCCCAGTAGACCGCCTGCTGCGTGACGCTCAGCGTCCACGGCGTTGGGGTCGGGGTTGGCGTTGGCACCGTCCTGATGGTCGGGTGCACGGTCGGGTGCATGGTGGGGGTGGCGGAGGCTGACGGGGTCGGCGAGGGCGATCCGGTCGGGCTCGGGGACTCGCTGGGGCTGGGCTCGGGGGACGGCGAGGGCACGTCGCTGGGCGACGAGGAGGGCAGGGTCACGACGCTGGTGATCGGGCTGGGGCTGGGCTCGGGCGCCGGCTGGTGGGAGCCGAACAGGATGAAGCCGCCGATGCCGCCGGCCACCACCATGGTGCCCAGGACCCCACCCAGCAGCAGCTTGCCGCCGCCCAGGAAGCCGGCCGCCACGTCGCTGCTGGAGGCCAGCGCGCCGCCGGCGCTGACCAGGCCGGCGCCGAGCAGCCCGAGCAGGCCGGAGACCAGCGGCTTGATCGAGCTGCGCTTCTCCCAGTCCTCGCCGTAGCCGGCGACGGCGGCGGCCTCCAGCTCGGCGAGCAGCTCGGCGGCCGACTGCTGGCGGCCGCCGGGGTCCTTGGCCAGCGACCGGCCCAGCATCGCGGAGACCTCGGGGGGCAGGTCGGGGTTGTAGGCGCGGGGGTCGGGCACCGGGTCGGTGACGTGCATCCGCATCTGGGCCAGGGGGTTGTCGGCAACGAACGGCGGGCGCCCGGTCAGCAGGTCGAAGAGCATCGCGCCGCAGGAGTAGATGTCGGTGCGGAAGTCGAGGACCCCGCCCATCACCGCCTCGGGGCTCATGTACGCCGGAGTCCCGGCCGAGATCCCGCCGGCGGCGCCGGGGCCGGCGGCGAAGACCGCCTGGCCGAAGTCGGCCAGCTTGCTGACGCCCTCGCGATCGGCCAGCACGTTCTCGGGCTTGATGTCGCGGTGGACCAGGCCCAGGGCGTGGGCCTGGCCGAGGCCGGTGAGAGCGCCCTTGACCACCCCCAGCGACTGCTCGGGGGTCAGGCGCCCGGCCTGCGCCACGACCCTCCGCAGCGACGCCCCCTCGATGTACTCGGAGACCAGCACCGCCCGGCCCGGCTCCTCGTAGAAGGCGAAGACCCGGACGCAGTTGGGGTTGTCCAGCCGGGCCATGATCCGGGCCTCCTCGCGGAAGCGCTCCAGGAAGGTGGGGTCCTGGACCAGGGCCGGCGACAGCTCCTTGAGGGCGACCCGGCGGCCCAGCTCCGGCTGGAGGGCGAGGTAGACCGTCCCCGAGGCCCCCTGGCCGAGCACGCCTTCGATCTGGAACCGATCCAGGATTCCGGGACCCATGGGCGCATCTTAGGGATGCGCGGTCGCCAGATGCAATGCGAGTTCGTGGACCTCGCTCCGATGCACACGAATCTTTACGCCGCCTTTATCGCTCCGATCGGGCCACCCGTCCCATGCTGTGAGCGGTCGCCCGGACCAAGGCGTCGACACCAGATCGACGGCCGCGACCGACCCACCCCCGCGGCAAGCAGGAGGAAGACCGATCCAGAGAGCGCTCTGTCCGGTGCTCGTGGGCCGGGACGAGGAGCTGGCCGTGCTCGGTGGGGCCCTGCTCCAGGCCGCCCGCGGCGATGGCCAGCTCTACGTGCTTTCGGCCGAGGCCGGCCTGGGCAAGACCCGGGTCACGGTCGAGCTGCACCGGCAGGCCGAGCGCCTCGGCTTCACCGTGCTCTCCGGGGGCTGCTCCGACAGCGACCTCACCCTCCCCTTCCTGCCCTTCGTGGAGGCCATCGGCGACCACCTGGCCCGGGCCGACGAAGCCCGGCTGCGGGAGAAGCTGGGCAACGTCCGCGACGAGCTGGGCGCGCTCTTCCCCCAGCCCCGGCTGGCCCGCTCCGACGAGCTCCAGGACCCGGCCCGGGGCAAGCTCCGCCTCTTCGAGGCCGTCCTGGCCTTCCTCGACCACCTCGCCGAGGACACCGGCCTGCTGCTGCTCGTCGAGGACGTCCAGTGGGCCGATCCCAGCAGCCGCGAGCTCCTCGACTACCTCGCCCGCCGCCTGCGCCAGTCGCGCTCCATGCTCCTGCTGACCGCCCGCAGCGACGAGATGCACCGCCGCCACCCCTTCCTGGCCGAGCGCCAGGCCTGGCAGCGGGCGGGGCTGGCGGAGGTCGTCGAGCTGCGGCCGCTGAACGCCGACGAGGTGGCCCGGATGGTCTCCGCCACCCTCGACATGCCGGACATCCCCCAGGAGCTCTCCGACCTCCTCCACGACCGCAGCGAGGGCAACCCCTACGTCCTCGAGGAGATGCTCAAGGAGCTGATCGACGCCGGCTCGGTGCCCCGGCCGCGGGCCGGCTGGAACCCGGTCAGCCTGGCGGCCGCGCTGAAGATCCCGCGGGCGGTCTCGGAGTCCATCCTGATGCGCGTCGACCGGCTCTCCCCGGCCCACGCCGACGTGCTCCAGGCGGCCTCGGTGCTGGGCCGCTCCTTCGGCTACCCCACCCTGGTGGCGCTCACCGGCCGGGCCGACGCCGAGGTCCTCGACGCGCTCCAGGTCTGCGTCCAGCAGCAGCTGGTCGAGGAGGACCCGCAGTCCGTCGAGCGCTACCGCTTCCGCCACGCCCTGACCCGCGAGGCGATCTACGAGGACCTGATGCGGCCCCGCCGCCAGGCGCTCCACTCCAAGGCCGCCGAGGTGCTCTCCCAGCAGTCGCTGACGGCGGCCATGGAGCTGGCCCACCACATGCTGGCGGCGGGCCGCTGGGCCGAGGCGGTGCCGGTCTGCATCGAGGCCGCCCGGGACGCGGTCCGGCGCCGGGGCTACGCCGAGGCGGCCGACCTCTACCAGCGGGTGCTGCCCCACGTCACCGATCCGGCGGCGCGCGCCGAGGTCCTCTCGGGGATGGGCGAGGCCTACTGGCTGGCCGGCGACCCGGCCACCGCCGAGAGCTACCTGGCCGACGGCATCCGCCTGCTGGTGTCGCTGGGCGACGCCGCCACCGCCGCCCGCCACCGCCTGATCCTGGGCCGCTGCCACTGGGAGCGGGGGCGGCTGGCGGAGTCGGCGAAGGAGTACGAGGAGGCCCGCCGGGTGCTGGAGAAGGACGGGCCCAGCGTCGAGCTGGCCCAGGCCTACATCCGCCTGTCCCAGCTCCATGCCTTCCAGTTCGAGGGCGAGGACACCACCCGGCTGGCCCGCCAGGCGATCGAGGTCGCCACCCGGGCCGGCGCCGACGAGGCCCGGATCTGGGCCGCCACCACCCTGGGGATCGGGCTGGCCTACGAGGGTCACGTCGGGGAGGGCCTGGAGTACATCGACACCACCTACCTCGACGCCGCCGACCGGCAGCTCGACCGCACCGCCGTCAACGCCCTCTACAGCGGCATCATGCTGCGGCTCTGGAACCTGCGCGCCGCCGACTGCCCCCGCCTCATCGACCGCATGGCGGAACAGCCGGGCGGCTGGCTCCGCGACGTCCTCGCCGGCCGCGCCAGGACCGCCACGCAGCTCCTGCTGGGCGACCTCAGCGGCGCCCTGGCGGCCGGCCACGACGTCGTGGCGGCGGTGCGCTACAGCGGCGCGGTGGCCTTCCGCACCTGGATCGACCGCTTCCTGGCGATCATCCACCTGGAGCTGGGCCAGGTCGGTGAGGCGGCCCGCCTGCTGCCGGCCCAGAAGCCACGGGAGGAGCGCCAGGAGCTGTTCTTCGACCACTGGGCCCGGCTCCGGCTGGCCATGGCCAGGGGCGAGACCGAGGCCGCCGCCACCGTCGCCGACCAGGTCTTCGAGGAATCGGAGTGGACCGCACGCTTCCCGCTCCTGGTGGCCCTGGCGGTGGAGGCGCTGGTCCAGGCGGGCAGGGTCGAGCCGGCCGAGGCGCTGCTGGCGGCCTGCCGTGAGCACGGCCACGACGGCAACCCCTACGTCAGCCTGGCCGAGGGGCTGGTGGAGCTGGGCGGCGACCGCCCGGCCGCGGCGCTGGGCCGCCTGGACGACGCCGCCCGGGACTTCGGGGCCGCCGGCTACCGCCTCGACGCGATGCGCGCCCGCCTGGCCCTGGCCCGGGCCCGGATCGCCGGCGGCGGCGCGGCCCAGGCCACCGACGACCTGGCGGCGGTGCTCCACGAGGCCCGCGAGACCGGCGCCGCCCTGATCGCCGCCGCCGCCCGCTCGCTGGCCGCCCGCCACGGGCTGGACCTGGAGGCGGCCACCCCGCGCCAGGCCCGCCGCGGCGGCGAGGCCCCGGCGCCGGCCTCGGACCTCCGCGCCCCCGGACGGCTGACCCTGGCCGGAGAGCTGCGCGGCGCCGTGGGCCGGGGCGAGCTGATCCTGGCCTACCAGCCCAAGGTGTCCCTCAAGACCCGCCGGATGACCGGCGTCGAGGCGCTGGTGCGCTGGCAGCATCCCCGCCTCGGCTTCCTCGGCCCCGACCGCTTCATCCCGGTGGCGGAGCAGGCGGGGATGATCAAGCTGATCACCGCCTGGGTCCTGGAGGCCGGCCTGGAGCAGGCCCGGCGCTGGCGCGACGACGGCGTGGAGCTCAAGGTCAGCGTCAACCTGGCGGTCGGCGACCTCGAGGACGGCCGGCTGGTGGAGACCGTGGACCGCGCCCTGGGCCGCTCCGGGCTGCCCGCCGAGGTGCTGGTGCTGGAGGTCACCGAGACCGGCGTCCTCTCCCAGCCGCTGCAGGCCATCGAGAGTCTCAAGCGCCTCAAGGCGATGGGCATCGGCATCAGCATCGACGACTTCGGCATCGGCCAGTCCTCGCTGGCCTACCTCCAGCGGCTGCCGGCCGACGAGATCAAGATCGACAAGTCTTTCTGCCTGGACCTCGACGAGCGCAACCTGGTGATCGTCCGCTCGGCGATCGCCATGGGCCACGACCTCGACCTCAAGGTGGCCGCCGAGGGGGTCGAGACCCTGGAGGTGCTGGAGACGCTGGCGGCTTTGGGCTGCGACACCGTCCAGGGCGACTTCTTCGGCCGTGCCGCGGAGCCGGCCGAGGTGGTGCGGCGGGCCCGGGAGCTGGAGGCCAGGGCGGCCGGCGCCCGCGACGGGCGGGCGCGCACGGCCTGACCGCCCTTGTGCCTCGGGTCGTGGGCGTGAGATCGTATTCGACGCCATGAGCCAGGGCTTCGCGGACTTCGACCCCTACGCCACCGCCGCGCTGGCCGCCGCCCAGCAGGAGGCCGGGGTCAACCTGGTCGGCCACGTCGGCACCGAGCACCTCCTGGCCGGCCTGGCCCAGATCGGCGACAGCGCCGCCGGCCGAGCCCTGGGCCGGCTCGGGATCACCGTGGCGGCGGTCCACGAGGGGGTCCGCGAGCAGGCCACCCGGACCCAGCGGATCATCCTCTCGGAGGTCCCCACCAGCAGCATGGTGGAGGTCGTGCTGGAGCGGGCCCGGGCCGGCGCGGCCGCCCGCCGGGCGCCCCAGGTCGGCAGCGAGGACCTGCTCCTGGCGCTGGCCGAGGCGCAGGAGTCGGTGGCCGGCAAGGTCCTGGCCGAGCTGGGCGCCGGCCCCGACGCCGTGCGCCGGGAGCTCTCCGCCGGCTAGGGCGGTCGCACACCGGTCAAATCGCTCGCGCCGCCGCCATCCCGGCGTAGACCGCCAGGACGCCCAGCGCCAGGCTGCCCAGCCCGTTGCCGGCGGCCGCGCCCACCTGCCCCTCCTGGAGCAGCCGGGTGGTCTGCAGCGAGAGCGTGGAGAAGGTGGTGAAGCCGCCGAGCAAGCCCACGGTCAGCGTCAGCCGGAGCCAGCCGGGCCCTTGGGCACGCTCGGTCAGGACCACGAAGAGCACCCCCGCGGCGAAGGCCCCGCTGACGTTGACGGCCAGGATGGCCCAGGGGAAATCGGCGCCCAGGCGGCGGGTCAACAGGGTGTCGGCGACGTAGCGCGCGACCGCCCCCAGCGCGCCCGCGACCGCGATGCCGGCCACGGCGCGGAGGTCGGTCACCCGACGCGGGGCAGCGGCAGCGGGCCGGGACGGGCGAAGAAGAAGCCCTGCCCCAGTGGCACGCCCAGCTCGATCAGGACCGCGCACTCCTTCTCGTTCTCCACCCCCTCGGCCACGATCTTGGCGTTGATCTGGTGGGCGAAGGCCGAGAGCGAGCCGGCCAGGGCGCGGCGGGCGGGGTCGCCGTCGATGCCCCGGATCAGGTCGACGTCGAGCTTGATGATGTCCGGCGCCAGGCGGAGGATGTGCTTCATGTTGGCGTAGCCCGAGCCCATGTCGTCGACCGCCAGGCGCAGGCCCTGGGCCCGGAAGTCGACCAGCGCCGCCAGCAGCGCCTCGTAGTCGCTGACCGCGGCGTGCTCGGTGACCTCCAGGACGACGCGGTCCAGCGGCACCCCCGAGAGCATCGTCGCCAGGTGCTCGGAGAGCGCCGTCTCGGGCGAGCTGTTGATCGACATGTAGGCGTGGTCGGGGAGCAGCCGGAGCTGGTCCAGGGCGTCGGCCATCGCCACCAGCTCCAGCTCGGCGCCGAGCCCCACGGCGTGGGCCTCGTTGAACCACTTGTCGGGCGAGCGCGGGGGGTCGGCGCTGAAGCGGGCCAGCGACTCGACGCCCACCGTCTCCCGCCGCACCAGGTCGACGATGGGCTGGAAGACCATGCCCAGGAGCTTGCCCTGGAGCACTCCCTGGATGCGCTGGATCTGCTCCGGCCGGTTGCTCTCCGGGAGCCTGTCGCGGGCCAGGCCGCCGAGCGCCCGGATCACCACGCTGTTGGCGAAGACCGTCTTGGACTCCCACTCGGCGCTGACCTCCGGCGGCCAGGCGATCGAGCGCTGGAACTCGAAGGCCAGGTGGCCGAAGCGGACCCGCTCGCCGCCGGTCAGGTGGCAGCCGTCGTTGGGGGGCAGGCGGCGGTCGTTGACGAAGGTGCCGTTGGTCGAGCCCAGGTCGGTGAGGACGGTGTGCCCGTCGATGTACTCGATCTGGGCATGGCGCCGGGAGACCACCCGGTCCTCGTCGAGATCGGCCAGGTCGAGGTCGGGGGCGTGGTTGGTGGCGCGGTCGCCGCGGCCCACCAGCTGGACGCGGCGGGAGAGCGCGAAGACCTGTTCGCCGAAGGTCAGAGCGGGTCCGTTGGGCATGTGCGGGAGTATTGTCGCCCGCGCCCGCCCCCGGCGTGAACCCTGGGCGCTCCGACCCGCTCGGCCGGAGCACCGCTCAGGTGCCGGAGATCAGTTGAAGGCGCAGACCTGCGGGGTGGTCTCGGTGCCGGTGCAGCCGCACTGGGTGGCGAAGATGGTCTGGGTCTGGCAGTAGGTGGCGAGGGTCCCGATGCCCGCGTGGGCGGCGTCGAGGTCGGTGCCGCGGAGCTCGCGGACGGTCTCCCGGTGCAGGTGCAGGCGAACGGCGTCGCGCTTCATGGATTGGCCTCCCAAATTCGAGCCGCCATCGCGGACGGCTCCCTTCCCTGGCCCGGCGGGTCGATCCGCCGCAGGCTGTCTGCCCGCAGATTGAGGGCGGCGCCGGCCACTGTCAAGCGGCTCCCACCAGCTGACACTCCTCGCCCTGGGGACTGAGCCCCGGCTCGGGTGGCGGGGCCGAGGGCTCGATCAGCTCCATGGCGAAGCCCTCGGCGTGCCAGCGTCTCATCGCCTCACGCGCCGTGGCCTCGTCACGGAAGGTACAGGCCAGCCGGTTCGCCGACCGGCGCCGGATCACGATCCATCTCAGCCGAGTTCTCCCATCCCATGGCACCCGCGACGCGACCTCGCCGTCTGCCACAGTCAGGCAATCTTGGCGTAAGGAACCGTGCTTACGCCGCCCCGGCCGCCTCATGGCACCACGTTGACACGCCGGTACGATGTCACAGCCGGGTGCTCCCGGGCGTTGTACACGCAGGATCAAGCCGAGGGGCGGCTGGCGCGAGGAGGTGTCATTCGATGGCCGAGGTTGCCGCGGCGGCGGCGCCGCAAGGACCCAGGCTGGGCGAACCGGCCATCTCGCCCCGGGAGCGGCGGCTGGCGATCATCGCGGCGCTGGTCACCGTGGTCCTCTGGGCGTCGGCGTTCGTCGGGATCCGCGCCGCCGGACGGGTCCTGTCGGCGGGCCCGCTGTCGCTTATGCGCCTGCTCGTCGGCGGTCTGGCGCTCGGGGGTCTGGTCCTGGTCCGCCGGAGCCCGATGCCGCGGCGCGCCGACCTCCGCGGGCTGATCATCTGTGGCCTGCTCTGGTTCGGCGCCTACAACGTGCTGCTGAACCAGGCGGAGCACATGGTCGACGCTGGCACCGCGGCGATGCTGGTCAACATCGGCCCGGTGCTCATCGCCCTTCTCAGCGGGCTGCTGCTGGGCGAAGGCTTCCCCCGTCGCCTCCTGGTCGGCTGCGCCATCGCCTTCGCCGGCACCGTCGTCATCGGGCTGGCCACCTCCGCCCGTGGCTTGGAGGCGGGATTCGGCGCCGTCCTCTGCGTCGCCGCGGCGGCGGCCTACGCCATGGGCGTGACCGCGGAAAAGCCGCTCCTGGCCCGCAACTCGGCGCTGACCGTCACCTGGCTGGCCTGCACCATCGGCGGGATCGTCTGCCTGCCGTTCGCGCCACAGCTGCTCCAGGAGGTCGCTGGGGCGGACGCCACCACCCTCGCCTGGAGTGTCTACCTGGGCGTCTTCCCGACCGCGATCGGCTTCAGCTTCTGGGCCTACGCCCTGGCTCGCACCAGCGCCGGCCGCCTCGGTGCCACCACCTACCTGGTTCCCCCGGTGGCAATCCTCCTGGGCTGGCTGCTGCTCGGCGACGTGCCACCTGGCCTGGCGCTCGCCGGTGGGGTCCTCTGCCTGGCCGGGGTCGCCGTCACCAGGGGCG
>DASZGP010000230.1:0-3788 GCA_035938695.1 Candidatus Dormiibacterota bacterium
CCTGACCGATCTCGGCGAGCTGCCCGGGACGCCCGGCGTGCTGGACATCGAGGCGCTCCTGGCGCGCAACCCCGAGGTGGCCTGCATCGGCTCCCTGGTCCGCCCCGGCAGGGCCGGCGGGGCGCGCTTCCACGCCATCCACCGCCTGCTCGACGCCGGCATCACGGTGATCGGCACAGTGCACCTGGCGGAGGTCGCCAGCCTCCGCCCTTCGCTCTCGCGCTACGTACCGGTCGAGGCCGACACCGAGCCGCTCGACGACGAGGTGCTGTTCGCGGCCGACGAGCTGGAGATGGTCGACATCACGCCCGAGAAGCTGACCCAGCGGCTGCGCGAGGGATTGATCCTGCCCCCCGCCCAGGCTGCCGCGGCGCTCCAGGCGGAGTTCCGCCCGGCGGTGCTCAGGACGCTGCGCGAGGGGACCTTCCGGATCGTCGCCGAGCACACCGAGCGGCGCCTGCTGCGCTACATGCGCGAGCGCGGCATCGTCACCCCCTGGGAGAGCCGCTCCCGGGTCCTGCTCTGCATCGCCCCGCGCCCGGCGGCGGAGAGCCTGATCCGCCAGGCCGCCCGGCGCGCGGCGGCGCTGGACGGCAGCCTGACGGTGCTGAGCGTGCGCACCCGCTCGCGCTCCGAGGTCGAGAAGCAGCGGCTGGGCCAGTACGCGACCCTGGTGCACGAGCTGGGCGGGGAGTTCGTCACCCTCTACGGCTCCGACGCCGCCAGGGTCGTGGCCGAGTACGCCCGCAACCGGCTGGCGACGGAGGTCATCCTGGGGCGCGGCCCGCGCCGCCCCTGGTGGCGTCCCTGGGAGCTGCCCTTCACCAACCGGGTGATCCGCCGCCTCAAGGACGTCGACGTCCACATCCTGCGCACCCGCGCCACCTGAGGGTGGCGGCGGCCGCTCACTCCGGCGTCACCGCCGCCGCGTCCGCCAGCGGCAGGGAGAAGGCCACCGTGGCGCCGGGCGAGGCCGGCTCGATCCAGGCCCGCCCGGCCTGGGCCTCGGCCAGGCCACGGACGATGGCCAGCCCCAGCCCGGTGCCGGCGCCCGATTCCTCGCCCCGCACGAACCGCTCGAAGACCCGCTCGCGGAGCTCCTCGGGGATGCCGGGGCCGTGGTCGCGGACCCGCACCGTCACCATCCGCTCGGCCTCGTCGGCGTTGCTGCCGATGTCGATCGGCGTGCCCGCCGGCGCCGCCCGGTCGGCGTTGGCCAGGAGGTTGTCCAGCACCTGGCCGAGCCGGCGCCAGTCGGCCAGGACCACCGGGGCCGCGTCGGTCGGCGGCACCCGCACCTGGCGCTCCGGTGACGACCGCCGCAGCCGTTCGACCGCCGCCTCGATGGCGTAGCCCAGGTCCACCGGCTCCAGCTGGAGGTCGAGCGCATTGCCCTCGATGCGGGCCATGTCGAGGATGTCGGCGACCACCGAGTTGAGCCGCCGGGCCTCCGCCGCCACCGACCCCAGCGAGGCTCGCGCCGCCGGGCTGAGGGCGGCGTCCTCCATCACCGCCGTGCTCTCGGTGAGGATCGTCGCGATCGGCGTGCGGAGGTCGTGGGAGACGTTGGCCAGGAAGTCGCGGCGGGAGCGGTCGCTCTCCTCCAGGGCCCTGACCTGCTCCTCGGTCACCGCCAGCCGGAGCGCCACCTTGGCGGCCTCGGCCTGCTCCCGGTTGAGCCGCTCCAGCTCCCGGTTGGCGCCGATCAGCTCCCGGCTGAGGGCGTCGGAGCGGAGCTGGGCGGTGCGCCGCATCGACCCCAGCCCGCCGACCAGCCCGGCGGCGGCCAGCAGCACCACCAGGTTGACGATGTCCTGCTCGTCGGAGATCGTCAGGGTGTAGTAGGGCGGGACGAAGTAGTAGTCGATCAGCAGGAAGCTGGCCAGCGCCGCCAGCAGCGAGGGGCCGAGCCCGAAGGTCACCGCCAGCACCGCCACCAGGCCGATGTAGAGGAAGGCGTAGTCGCGCAGCTTGGGCCCGCCGGCGAGCTCCAGCACCAGGGTCAGCAGCGCCGGGGCGGCGAGCGCGGCGACCCAGCCCGACCAGCGGGTCAGGACGCGCGGCCGTCCTCCGTCATCCGCCATGACCCATATGGTGACGTCAGGTGACGTCGACGGTGATGCTCGTGGTGACCCGGGGGTTGAAGGGGATGTGGTCGGCGGCGACGAACTCCGCCGTGAGGATGTACAGGCCCTTCTGCAGCGGCACGTCCTGCGCGGTGCCGTAGTTCATCGAGATCAGCTTGCCGTTGACCGAGAAGTGGACGTGCCCCTCGGTGGGCGTGATGTGGGTGGTGGTCTGCTTGACGATGATGCCGCCGTCGACGGCGATGCCCACGTGGATCACCCCGGCGGGGATCTGGGCCTGGTCGGCGGGGGAGACGATGCGGATCCTGACCGGCGAGGACGGCCGCGTGGCCAGGTTCACGGTGGGCGAGGGAGAGGGCGTGGGCGGTGGCGGCGGCGTGCCGCAGGCGCCGAGGGTCAGGACGGCGATCGCCAGGGTCAGGGTGCGCATCACCCTCCAGGATGACATCGCCGGGCGCCTCACGACCCCACCACGATATCGACCCTCGCGGTCAGCTTCTCGCCCGCCGCGGTCGAGCCGGTGACGTCGAAGCGGTAGGTGCCCGGGCCCACGGTGGCGTCGGCGACGAAGTGTCCCGATTCCAGGCGCCGGATGGTCAGCGCCGCCCTGGCGCCGCGCGGCGGGGTCATGGTGACGGCCGCGCTGTCGACGGCCAGCTCGTTGCCGTCGGCGTCGAAGAAGGTGATGTGCAACTGGTCGGCGCCGGGGCTTCCGGGGTCCAGGTAGGTCTGCACCGTGCCGCCGTCGCAGAGGTGCACGGTGTAGACCGTCGGGGTGCCGGCGAAGCGCTGGACGTCGGTCTTGGCCGGCGCGCAGCGCGGCGTCAGGCTGAGCGTGACCTCGGTCGAGGCGGCGCCGCGCTGCACCAGGACGCGCACGCTCCAGGCGCCGTAGACCGCGAGGTTGCCGCCGTCGCCGGCGTAGCCGCCGTCGGCCTGGCGCTCGAGCGTCAGGGTGGAGGCCCCCAGGGCCGGCCGCGCCGGCAGGGTGAAGGTCAGGGTGACGGCGTCGGCCGGCACCGGTCGGCCGGTGTCGTAGTCGGTGACCCGGGTGGCGTAGTGATCGAAGCCGGCGAACCCGGGCGACACCTCCAGGCGGACCCTGACGGTGGTGGCGAAATCGCTCCCGCCGACCACCAGCGGGGGCGCGCCACCCGCCGTGGCGCCGGCGGAGATCGGCGGCGCCACGTTGACCAGCCCCGCCGCCGCCGTGACCACCAGCACCGCCACCAGCAGCTCGGCCGAGCCGACCCGGCGCAGCCCGCCCAGGGCGCGCCCGGCGGCCGGGACGTTGCGGAAGCGGTTGACCGCGCCGAGGCCGGCGAGGATCGCGATCAGCGCCACCTTGACCAGCACCAGCCAGCCGTAGAGGGTGCCGAACAGGGCGTCCCAGGTGCCGACCTCGACCACCGCCCGCACGGTGCCGGTCGCGGCGACCAGCAGGAGGGCGATCAGCGCCACCGTCGAGAATCGCCGCGCCGCCTGCGCCCGGGCCGCGCCGGCGACGCCGCGGAGGGAGAGCAGCAGCGCCGCCAGCCCGCCGATCCAGACCCCGGCGGCGGCGACGTGGAGGAGCTGGAGGGTGACGTTGACCGGCACCAGGGTCGCGGCGGCGGCGTGGCTGGAGGCGGCGTCGACCAGCATCGCGGCGCCGGCCCCGGCGGCGGCCAGCCACAGCCCGGCGCGTCGCGTCCAGGGGCC
>DASZGP010000231.1:0-10043 GCA_035938695.1 Candidatus Dormiibacterota bacterium
CGCTGCTGGACTCCATGCCGCCATTCCTCGGCGGCGGCAACATGATCATGGCCGTCGAGCTGGAGCACGCCACCTACAACGAGCTGCCCGACAAGTTCGAGGCCGGCACCCCCGACGCCGGCGGGGCGATCGCCCTGGGCGTGGCGGTGGACTACCTCGGCCAGGTCGGCATGGACGCCGTCCGGGAGCACGAGGAGGCGCTCACCGACTACGCCCTGGAGCTGCTGATGGGGATGGACGACGTCGCCGTCTACGGGCCGAAGACGGCCCAGGGCCGCGGCGGGGTGATCTCCTTCAACCTCGGCGACATCCACCCCCACGACCTCGGCACCCTGCTCGACCGCGAGGGGGTGGCGATCCGCGCCGGCCACCACTGCTGCCAGCCCCTGATGCGGCGCCTGGGCCAGGCCGCCACGGCGCGGGCCAGCTTCTACCTCTACAACACCCGCGAGGAGGTCGAGGCCCTGGCCCACAGCCTCGACGCCGCCCGGCGGATATTCGCCGACTGACTTCGGAGTAGATTCGGAACCAATGAGTTTTCAGTTCGACGACGAGCTCTACCGGGACATCATCCTCGACCACTACAAGCACCCCCGCAACAAGGGCGACCTCGACCCCGCCGACGTGCGGGTCAACGCCAACAACCCTCTCTGCGGCGACGAGGTGACGATCACCGCGCGGCTGTCGCCCGACGGCAGCGTCCAGGAGCTCCACTTCAGCGGCCGCGGCTGCTCGATCAGCCAGGCCTCGGCGTCGATGATGACCGAGGAGGTGGTCGGCAAGTCGGTGCCCGAGGCGCTCAAGGTCATCAACCGCTTCAAGGACATGATGCTGGCCGACGGCGGCCCCGACGGCCTCGGTGACCTCGAGGCGCTCCAGGGCGTCAAGCAGTACCCGGTGCGGATCAAGTGCGCCGTGCTGCCCTGGAACTCGCTGCTCCAGGGCCTCACCGAGCGGGCCGCGGAACAGACCGGGCCGGAAGCGCATTCCCACAGCATTCCACCCCACGAATCAGGATTCGTGGGGGCCCCGGAGTAGGGGGCTGACGAGGAGACCGAAGATGAGCGAACCGCAGACCGTCCAGCAGCCCAGCCTCGACCTGGCCTTGCCGGGCGACGACCTCCCCGGCGCCTACCGCGACGAGACCCCGGCGGGGCCGATCGACGCCGATGCCGTCCGCGAGCAGCTCAAGGCGGTGGTCGACCCCGAGATCGGCATCGACATCGTCAACCTGGGCCTGATCTACAACGTGGACGTCCACGAGAACAACATCAGGGTCGAGATGACCCTGACCGGGCCCGGCTGCCCCGTCGGCCCGATGCTCCAGAGCCAGGTCTACGGCATCTGCGCCAGCCAGCCGGGCGCCCGCAACGTCCAGGTCGACATGGTCTGGACGCCGCCCTGGGATCCCCGCACGATGGCCAGCGAGGAGGCCAAGGACACCCTCGGGATCTGGTAACCGGTAACGATTGCATCTCAGCGGGACGGGTTGGGGGAACCGGGTTGGTAGAATCGAACTGATGTCCGCGCTCTCGGGGCGCGCCCTGTCGCGGGTGGCGCTGCCTCTCCTCTCCCTCGTGCTGCTTGCCGCGTGCTCGCCCGTGGGGGCCAGCACCCCGGCGCCGCGTCCCACGCCCAGCCCCTCGCCGCTGCCCAGCAGCGTGGTCGGCTCGATCTCCTTCAGCCCGCCGGCCGACGCCACCGCGGTCGACCCCGGCGTGCCGGTGGTGATCACCGCCGCCACCGCCGGGGCCACCCTGACCAGCGTCACGGTGACCCCGGACGGCGGCTCCCCGCTGGCCGGTGACCTCTCGGGCAGCGCCTACACCGTCAAGGCCGGCAGCCTGGCGCCGGACGCCAGGTACACCGTCACCGCCGTCGCCGAGGTCAGGCAGGCGGCCGGGGCGGCGCCGGTCGAGGACAGCGAGACCAGCCACTTCTCCACCGTCACCACGCCCCGGGTCACGGCGCTGACGCCGGCCACCATCGGCGACGGCCAGTCGGTCGTCCTGACCCTCTCCGAGGCCGCCAGCGCGATCGACGTCAGCGGCCCGGTCAAGGCCAGCCTGGGGCCCGACGGCACCACCGTCACGGTGGTCCCGGCGACCTACGCCCAGGGCCAGTCCTACGCCTTCACGCTGATCGCCAGGAACCTGAAGGGGATCGCCGGGGCGCCCCAGAAGCAGACCTTCGCCACCCTCGGCGCGGCCACCGCCTATGCCTACCCCGCCGGGGGCAGCGGCAACATGGGGGTGGCGGTGCCGCTGACCCTGACCCTCAGCGCCGCCCCGGCTGACAAGAGCGACTTCGCCAGCCACCTCACGGTGACCGCCGACAGCCCCGCCGCCCCGGCGGCCTCGCCCTCGGCCGACGCCTCGCCGGCCCCCGCCGCGTCGCCCGCGCCGAGCCCGGCCGCCAACCCCTGCACGGGCTACGCCCCGCCGGCGCCGGGCACCGCGCTGACCGTCAACCCGGTCTGGCTCAGCGCCACCCGGGTGCGCCTCGCGCCCACCACCCCCGACGGCTACTGGCCGGCCAACAGCACCATCACCGTGCACGCCGCGATGGCCAACCTCAAGACCTCCGCCGGCAACTGGTGGGGCGGTGATTTGACCAGCAGCTTCAGCACCGGCGACAAGCGGGTGATCGACGTCAACCTCAGCACCCAGACCCTGACCGCCTGCAAGAACGGCGTCCAGGCCAACCAGTTCCTGATCAGCAGCGGCACCCCCTCGCACTTCACCTACACCGGCCACTTCGCCATCTACCGGCGGGTCGCCGACGAGGAGATGAAGAGCCCCGAGGGCCCCTTCGCCCCCGACTACTACGACATCAAGCACGTGCCCTGGACGCAGTACTTCGACGGCGGCGCGGCGCTCCACGGCGCCTGGTGGCACAACAACTTCGGCCACCCGATGAGCCACGGCTGCGTCAACGTGCAGACCCCCACCGACAACACCAGGTGGCCCAAGGCGACGCCCCAGGCCGAGTGGCTCTGGAACTTCGACAACGTCGGCGACCCGGTGATCGTGTCGGGCGTCACCCCCGGCCTGAACCCCGCCCAGCAGCAGTCCGACTGAACTGACGGCCGCTAGGCGGCTACAATCGTCGCGGCCATGGTGGAAATCGTCCTGCGCTTCATCGCCGTCCTCTTCATCTCCGTGGTGCTGATCGCGTTCGGGTGGTACTTCTCCTTCGGGACCGACACCCTGCGGCACGATTGGATCTACTTCGGGGGCGGCTTCCTGACCCTGCTCACCGGCATCGGCACCCTGATCGGGGCACTGGTCAGCCTGATGATGGCGATCAAGGAGTGGGGCGCCGACGGCCTGGCCTCCGACGCCGGGGTGGTCGACCCGCCGCCGGTGGAGGTCAAGACCAAGTCTCCGGTCGCCGACGAGGCCTGATCGGCCCACCGCCCTGGCGGCGGTGAGGTGGCCGCGCTAGAGCGCCGCCGAGACCTGGATCCGGCCCGGGCCCGCCGCGCGGGCGATGAACAGCGCCTGGGTGGCGCGGCCCATCAGGTTGGCGTTGTCCTCGGTGTTCCCGGTGCTGGCCACGCCGACCGACACGCTCAGCGCCAGCGGGCCCTCGGGGCCGGCGACCGGGGTGCCGGCGATCAGGGTGCGGATCTTCTCGGCGGCCCGGAAGGCGCCCTCCTCGCTGGTCTCCGGCAGCAGCACCAGGAAGCGCTGGGTGCCGAGCGCGGCGACCCGGTTGGTGGCGGCCAGGGTGTCGGGGTCGCGGATCGCGGTGGCGATCAGCTCGCCGATCTGGCGCACCAGGCTGCTGGTTTCGTCGTAGCCGTAGCCCGCCTCCAGCTCGGCGAGGTCGTCGATCTCCGCCACCAGCACCGAGAGGGTGTGGCCGTAGCGGGTGGCCCGGCTGATCTCGGTCTCCAGCAGCGACTCGAAGAAGACGACGTTGAAGAGATTGGTCAGCCCCTCCACGACGTACAGCGGCCGGTCCCCGCTGGGGTCGGTCGGGCTGCCGCAGTGGGGGCAGTAGTTGAACTCAGGCCGGAGGTGGGCATGGCAGACCCGGCAGATGACGTCCATCGACGCCTCGCCCCGGGTGGTCTTCGCAGCCCGCGCCATCTCCTGCGAATGATATAGACAAGTACGGCGCGCGCCTAAAATCAGGCCCATGGCGCTGCCCGCGGTCGTCGCCCGAGGGCTGACCAAGGACTTCGGCGCCTTCCGCGCCCTCGACGGCGTCAGCTTCAGCGTCGCCGCCGGGGAGGCGCTGGTCATCCTCGGCGAGAACGGCGCCGGCAAGACCACCACCCTGCGCTGCCTGGCGGGGGTCCTGACCCCCAGCGCCGGCGAGGTCCTGGTGGGCGGGATCTCGGTGGCCGACGACCCCGACGCGGTGCGCACCCAGGTGGGGCTGCTCTCCGAGGTGCCGGGGGTCTACGAGCGGATGACCGCGCCCGGCTACCTGGACTTCTTCGGCCGGGTCCAGGGGATGCCCGGCCCGGATCGCGCGGCCCGCATCCCGGCGATGCTGGAGATGTTCGGCCTGGCCGGGCGGGCCGAGGCCTGGATGGGCAGCTACAGCAAGGGCATGCGCCAGAAGGTGGCCCTGATCCGGGCCACCCTGCACCGCCCCCGGGTGCTCCTGCTGGACGAGCCGACCTCCTCCATGGACCCCGCCGGCGCCCGCCTGACCTGGGACTTCATCCTGCGTCTCAAGCAGAGCGGCCTGGCGGTGGTGGTCTGCACCCACAACCTCCGCGAGACCGCCCGGGTCGCCGACCGCCTGGCGATCATGGCCCGGGGCCGGATCCTGGCCCAGGGCAGCCTGGACGAGCTGCAGCGCGACCTCGGCCTGGAGCCGCGCTACGTCCAGACCCTGGTTCCCGGCCTGGAGGACATCTACATGGAGGTGATGCAGCGCGCCGGCCTGGCCCCGGGAGCGCTGCTGGGCCGGGAACCCGCCGACGCCGAGGCCACCACGCCGTCGTGACGACCACCGCGGGCCTGCCGACCCGGCTCTTCCGGCGCTTCTTCGTCGGCGTCCGGCCGCCCCGCCCGGGGATGGTCCGCCTGGTCGCCGGCCGCGACCTGCGGGAGTCCGTCTCCGACATCCGCCTGCTCCTGGCGATGACCAGCCTGACCTTCGTGATCCCGCTCCTGGCCGCCGGCGGCGTGACCCTGGCGGGCGGCTTCCTGGGACCCAACGGCCGCGGCATCACCGAGCGGCTGGTGGAGGTGGGGGCCTTCTTCGTGGTCTTCCTGCCGGCGTCCTTCTCGCTGGTCCTGGCGCTGGAATCCTTCAGCGGCGAGCGCGAGCGCAACACCCTGGAGATGCTCTTCGCCACCCCGCTGCGGGAGAGCGAGATCTACCTCGGCAAGATCGGCGCCGTGCTCCTGCCCAGCCTCAGCCTGAGCTACTCGGCGCTGGTGGTCTACACCGTGGCGGCGGTCACCTTCCTGCGCTACCTGCCCACCGCCGAGCTGCCGCCGCTGGTGGTGGTCACGCTGGCCCAGGCGCTGGTGATGGTCAGCGGCGCCACCATCGTCAGCAGCCAGACCAAGACCCTGCGCTCGGCCAACGTCATGGCCAGCTTCATCATCCTGCCGATGAGCGCCGTCATCCAGGGCGAGTCGGTGCTGATCATCAGCCGGCTGGAGTGGGTGCTCTGGGGGGTGGCGGCGGCACTGGCGGTGGTCGCCACCCTGCTGCTCCGGCTGGGCATCGCCGGCTTCAACCGCGAGAGCATCCTGGCCAAGGAGAGCCGCCCGCCCAACCCCCGGGCGGTGAGCCGGGCGATCCGCGCCTTCCGCCCCGACCTCGACCTCCGCCGGCTGCCCCGGGAGGTGGGTGGGGCGCTCCGGCGCACCCGGGGGGCGATCGCCGCCGCCGCCCTGCTGCTGCTGGCGGGGATCGCGCTGGGGGTGGCGGCGGAGGCCCTCCGGCTGGTGCCCAGCCGGCCGGTGGCCGATATCGTCGGCAGCGAGGTGGCCCTGGTGCCCCAGGTGGTCGACGGCAGCCCCGCCGCCCTCTTCGCCGCGATCCTGGTCCGCAACGCCTTCGCGGGCTGGGTCATGGCGGCCGTCGCGCCCTTCACCCTGGGGGTCCTCGGCGGCCTCTTCGTGATGGCCAACGGCTTCATCTTCGGCTACGTCGGCGGGGCCTACGCCGGGCTCGGGCCCCACGGCCTGACCAGCTTCGCCTGCGGCGTCGCCCCCCACGGCATCGTCGAGCTGCCGGCGCTGGTGCTGGCGGCGGGTTTCGCGCTCCGGGTGGGGGCCGGGATGGTCCGCCCGGCGCCCGACGGCTGGCTGGCCGGAATGCGCCTGGCGCTGGCCGACTACCTCCGCGGGATGACCCTGTGGCTGCCCCTGTTCGCGATCGCGGCGGGCCTCGAGGCCTTCGTCACGCCGAGCCTGATGCGCTCCTGCTGACGGCCTCTGCTACGATCCCCGCAAATGAAGCGGATCCTGGTCGTCGAGGACTACTACGCCCTCGCCGACATCGAGACCCTCCTCTGCCAGATGGAGGGGTACGAGGTGAAGACGGCCAAGACGGGTGAGGAAGGGCTGGATCTGATCCAGTCCTACGACCCCGACCTGGTCATCCTGGACCTCATGCTGCCGGGCGAGCTGAGCGGCTCCCAGGTGCTGCAGAAGATCCGCAACGACGGCCGCGACCTGCCCAAGGTGCTGGTGGTGTCGGCGCTGGTCAACCCCACCACCGCTCCCGAACTCGAGCGCTACCCGAACGTGGAGACCCTGCGCAAGCCCTTCAAGGTCAAGGAGCTGGCCAGCCGCGTTCGTGCTCTGGTGGGCAGCTGAGCCAGTTCCGCGGCCCCGATCCCTTCGAGAACATCGAGCAGCTGTTTGGCCGGCGCGGCAGGCGGCCCGCCCCCAACTTCGACTGGCGGCCCACCGGCAGGTTCTACCGCCGCCTGGTCTACGCCGGCCTGGTGCTGCTGGCGGTCCTGGTGCTGGGGCCGCTGGTCGGCTTCTACACCGACCTGCTCTGGTTCCAGCGCCTGGGCTTCGACGCCGTCTACCTGGCCCGGATCGGCTACCAGGCGCAGCTCAGCCTGATCGGCACGGTGGTGGCCCTGGTGCTGCTGCTGGGCAACGCGGTGGCGGCCCTGCGCCTGACCCGTCCGCGCCGCGCGGCCGCGGCCCCGGGCCGGGCGGCGATCGCCCTGGTGCTGGTCCTGGGCTCGGTCGCGGCGGCCGTCGTCCTGGGCCTCATCGCCGGCTCGGCCTGGCAGACCTGGACGCTGGCGACCCACGCCCAGCCCTTCGGCCGCGCCGACCCGGTCTTCGGCCTCGACGCCGGCTTCTACGTCTTCACCCTGCCTGCCCTGGACTTCGCCTGGGGCTGGCTGCTGGCGGTGCTGATCGTGGCCGGGATCGCGGCCGGCGTGGCCCACGTGGCCACCGCCGCCGTCGCCAACCCGACCGCGCCGCCCAGCCTCAGCCGTCCCGCGGTGGCCCACCTCTCGGTGCTGGGCGCCCTGCTGATGCTGCTGCTGGCGGCCCACCACCGCCTGGCCATGCTCTCCCTGCTGACCGAGAGCCACGGCGCGGTCACCGGGCCGGGCTGGACCGACCTCAACGTGCGCATCCCGGTGGAGTGGTTCCTGCTCGGCCTCTGCCTGGTCCTGGCGGCGGCGCTGCTGGCCAACGTGGGCCTCCGCCGAGCCGGCGCCCTGTACATCGCGCCGGTGGTCTGGGTGGCGCTGGCGACGCTGCTGGCGGCGGGGGTGCCGAGCGCCGTGCAGGCGCTGGTGGTCAAGCCCGCCGAGCTGTCCCGGGAGCGCGACTACCTGGCCCGCGAGATCGACGCCACCAGCCACGCCTTCGGCCTCGACGCCATCTCGGTGCGCGACTTCCCCGACCAGCAGGCGATCACCCCCCAGCTGTTCGACGCCAACCCCACCACCGTCGGCAACCTCAGGCTCTGGGACTACGCGCCGCTGCAGACCGCCTACAGCCAGCTCCAGACCTTCCACACCTACTACGACTTCAACGACGTGGACATCGACCGCTACCAGCTCCCCGACGGCTACCGCCAGGTGATGATCTCGGCCCGCGAGCTGAACACCGCCAACCTGCCGACCCCGGCCCAGACCTGGGTCAACCTCCACCTCAAGTACACCCACGGCTACGGCGCCGCCGCCACCCCGGTGACCAAGGTGGCGGCCGAGGGCAAGCCGGCGCTGGTGCTGGGCGACATCCCGCCCACCGGGGACATCAGGCTGACCCGCCCCCAGCTCTACTTCGGCGAGACCAACACCGGCTACGTGGTGGCGGATTCGCTGGAACCCGAGCTGGACTACCAGAACGGCGACCAGGAGAGCTACCACCAGTGGCAGGGCAGCCACGGCGTCCCGATCGCCTCGACCCTGCGCCGGCTGGCCTTCGCGGTGCGCTTCGGCGACCTCAACCTGCTGATCAGCAGCCAGATCGGGCCCAACAGCCAGATCCTCTTCCACCGCGCGGTCGCCGAGCGGCTCTCGACCATCGCCCCCTTCCTGACCTACGACGGTGACCCCTACCTGGTGGTCAGCGGCGGCCGGATGTACTGGATCGCCGACGCCTACACCACCAGCGACGCCTACCCCTACGGGGCGTCGATCGACATGAACGGCAACCAGGTGGCGTACATCCGCAACTCGGTCAAGGTGGTCATGGACGCCTACGAGGGGACGGTCAGCTTCTACGTCGCCGACCCCTCCGACCCCATCGTCAGGGCTTACTCGTCGATCTTCCCCACCCTGTTCCAGCCGCTGGCGACCATGCCGGCCGACCTCCAGAGCCACCTGCGCTACCCGGTCGACTACTTCCAGGCCCAGATGCGGCAGTGGACGATCTATCACATCAAGAACCCCCAGGACTTCTTCCTCAAGGGCGACGCCTGGCAGATCGCCGAGGAGGTCACCACCCAGGGCGGCCCCTCGGTGCCGCTGCAGCCCTACTACGTGCTGATGCGGCTGCCCGACCAGACCCAGCCGGAGTTCGTCCTGATCCAGCCCTTCACCCCGCTGGGGAAGAAGAACATGGTTTCCTGGGTGGCGGCGCGCTCGGACGGCGCCAACTACGGCAAGCTGGTCAACTTCCGCTTCCCCAACGGCAGCCAGGTCGACGGCCCGGCCCAGGTCGAGAACCGCATCGACCAGACCCCGGCGATCTCGCGTGACTTCAGCCTCTTCAACCAGGCCGGCTCCAAGGTCATCCGCGGCAACCTGCTGGTCATCCCGGTGGGCGACGCGATCATCTTCATCGAGCCGATCTACATCGCCGGCACCAGCGGCAGCGGCATCCCCGAGCTGAAGAAGGTGATCGTGGCCGACCAGGCCACGGTGGCCTACGAGGACACCCTGGCCCAGGCCCTGGCGGACATCGCCGGCGGCGGGGTCTCGAGCGCGCCGGCGCCGCCCTCCGGCCCGCCCTCGCCCAGCCCCGGGGCCGCCGACCTGGCCTCGCTGATCCAGCAGGCCACCACGCTCTACGACGCCGCCCAGGCCGACCTCCGGGCCGGCGACCTGCGCAAGTACGCCGACGACATCGACAAGCTCGGCCAGGTGCTCCAGCAGCTGCGCCAGCGCGGCGCCGGTGGCTCCGGCCCAAGTCCGAGCCCGTCGCCCTCGCGGTAGTGCCAACGCTCCCACCGGACGCTGCGCCAGCCCGCGGCGCGGCTAAGATAACCCCTTAGGGCGGCCCGTCCGGGTCGTCGCGGAAGGAATGGGAAGGTCGGAAGGGGTGCCTGGCGCGCCGGCTGACCGGCTCCCACGAGGAGGATCAAGATGACGACCAGAAAGACCGGTCTGCGCCTCAGCCGCGAGACCGTCAGGGAGCTCGGAGGCGACGCGCTCGACCAGGCCGCCGGTGGCACCTTGGTGCGGACCCTGCTGGGCTGCGGCGGCACCCTGGTGAACTGCGGCGACACCGTCACTTCGTGCACGCCGGGCTGCACCTGCCCGTACACCCCGGCCTGCCACAGCAGCCCGAACTGCCAGTAGGCTAGCCGGCTTCTCCGGGCGCGACCGGCACCAACCCCGGTCGCGCCGCACCTCC
>DASZGP010000232.1:0-2886 GCA_035938695.1 Candidatus Dormiibacterota bacterium
CCAGACGCGGAGGGCGAGATCGGGGTTGCCCTTCTTCTCGATCATGGTCTGGAGCTGGCTCATGGCGTCGTCGGTGAGGGAGACCAGCTGGGTGTCGATGGCCATACGGCTTTTGACCTCCGGGTTGGGTTGGCGGCGAACTCCGAGCGCCTCGAATTCGATCTTAGCACCCACCCACCCGCGGACAGCGGCCCCGGACGAACGGGCGAGCCCCTCCTTGCGGCCGCGCCCCGCCGCCACCCACAATGCCGGTCAGGGCCATGCTGTACTCGATCCTCAAGCTGATCCACGTGCTGCTGGCGATCACCGCCGTGGGCAGCAACGTCACCTACGCCGTGTGGCTCGGCCGCGCCGACCGCGACCCCGCCCACCTGGGCTTCGCGCTGAAGGGGATCAAGTTCATCGACGACCGCGTCGCCAACCCCTGCTACGGCCTGCTCCTGCCCACCGGCCTGCTGATGGTCTGGGTCGGCGGCATCGACCTCCGGCACGGCATCTGGGTGGCGCTGGGCATCTTCCTCTGGCTGGTGCTGGTGTTGATCGCCGTCTCGCGGTACACCCCGGCGCTGAAGCGCCAGATCGCCGCCCTCGACGCCGAGGGCCCGGAGTCCACCGCCTACCGGGCGGCCAGCGCCCGCGCCACCCAGGTGGGGATCGTCCTGGCGGTGATCGCCCTGCTGATCGTCGCCGACATGGTGCTCAAGCCGCACGTCTAGCCGGCGGGCTGAGGGCCGGTTCCGTATTCGCGGCCCCGGTACCATATAACGATGGCGGACTTGAACGAGATCAACCCGCCCGACGGCCTGCCCCTGAACGAGGCCGGCCGGCTGCTCGACGAGGCCCTGCGCGAGCGCATCCTGGTCCTCGACGGCGCGATGGGCACCCAGATCCAGGCCGCCGACCTGTCCGCCGCGGACTTCGGCGGCCCCGACCTCGAGGGCTGCAACGAGAACCTCTGCCTGACCCGTCCCGAGGTGATCGCCAAGATCCATCGCGACTACTTCGCGGCCGGCGCCGACGTGGTCTCCACCAACACCTTCGGCGGCACGCCGCTGACCCTCGGCGAGTACGGCCTGACGGGCAGCGCCCGGGAGATCAACCGCGCCGCCGCCGCGCTGGCCCGCGAGGTGGCCGCCGAGTTCGACGGCCCACGCTGGATCGCCGGCGCGATGGGGCCGACGACCAAGGCCATCACCGTCACCGGCGGGGTGACCTTCGAGGGCCTGGTCGAGACCTACGGCATCCAGGCGCTCGGCCTCCTGGAGGGCGGCGCCGACCTGCTCCTGCTGGAGACCGCCCAGGACACCCGCAACGTCAAGGCCGGCATCCTGGGCGTCTGGGCGGCCTTCGCCGAGCTGGGCCAGCGGGTGCCGCTGATGATCTCGGGGACCATCGAGCCGATGGGCACGATGCTCGCGGGCCAGGGCGTGGAGGCCTTCTACACCTCGGTGGCCCACGCCGGCATGGTCTCGGTCGGGCTCAACTGCGCCACCGGCCCGGAGTTCATGACCGACCACGTCCGCACCCTCGCCGGGATGGCCCGCTGCTACGTCTCCTGCTACCCCAACGCCGGCCTGCCTGACGAGGTCGGCCGCTACTCCGAGACCCCGGAGATGATGGCCGAGACCCTGGGCCGCTTCGTCGAGAACGGCTGGCTCAACATCGTCGGCAGCTGCTGCGGCAGCACGCCGGAGTTCACCCGGGCCATCGCCGCGGTGGCCCACGCCGGGCGGCCGCGACGGCCGGCGGAGCGCCGGGTCACCAGCCTCAGCGGCATCGACCCGGTCGAGTGCGACGACGACAGCCGCCCCCTGATCGTCGGCGAGCGGACCAACGTGATCGGCTCGCGCAAGTTCAAGCGGCTGATCACCGAGGAGCGGTGGGAGGAGGCCGCCGAGGTCGGCCGGGCCCAGGTCAAGGCCGGCGCCCACCTGATCGACGTCTGCCTCTCCAACCCCGACCGCGACGAGATCGCCGACGTCGAGCGCTTCATGGGCGCCCTGATCCGGATCGTCAAGGCCCCGCTGGTGATCGACGCCACCGACCCCCAGGTCTTCGAGCGGGCGCTGACCTACTGCCAGGGCAAGGCCATCCTCAACTCGGTCAACCTGGAGGACGGGCTCAGGCGCTTCGACCGCGTGGTCCCCATCGCCCGCCGCTTCGGCGCGGCCCTGGTCGTGGGGCTGATCGACGAGACCGGGATGGCGGTCACCGCCGAGGAGAAGCTGAACGTCGCCCGGCGCTCCCACGAGCTGCTCACCGAGAAGTACGGCGTGCCCGCCGAGGACATCATCTGGGACCCGCTGGTCTTCCCCTGCGGCACCGGCGACGAGAAGTACGTGGGCTCGGCGCCGCATACCATCGAGGCGGTGCGCCGGCTCAAGGCCGAGTTCCCCGGAACCCGCACCATCCTGGGCATCTCCAATGTGTCGTTCGGCCTGCCCGAGGCCGGCCGCGAGGTGCTCAACTCGATCTACCTCAACCACAACGTGCGCGCCGGGCTGGACTTCGCGATCGTCTCGTCGGAGAAGCTGCAGCGCTTCAGCACCATCGGCGACGAGGAGCGCGAGCTCTGCGACGACCTCCTCTTCAACCGCGGCGACGACCCGGTGGCGGCGTTCGCGGGGCACTTCCGCGACCGGCGCCCGACCCTGGCCGCCGAGGCGCTGGAGAAGCTGCCGCTGGATCAGCGCCTGGCCCGCTACGTGGTCGAGGGCACCAAGGAGGGACTGATCGCCGACCTCGAGCTGAAGCGGGCCGAGGCCGAGCCGCTGGAGATCATCAACGGCCCCCTGATGGCCGGCATGGACGAGGTCGGGCGACTCTTCGGCAACAACGAGCTGATCGTCGCCGAGGTGCTCCAGTCGGCCGAGGTGATGAAGGCCG
>DASZGP010000233.1:0-13894 GCA_035938695.1 Candidatus Dormiibacterota bacterium
CGCTGGCGGTGCTCGCCGGGATCGCCGTCGGCGCTCTGCTGGGGCTGCTGATCGAGCGGGTCTTCATCCGCCGCCTGCGCTCGGCCGGGCCGACGGCGCAGACGGTCGGCACCGTGGGGGCCCTGACGCTGGCGATCGCGGTCGCCTCGCGGGTCTGGGGCACGCAGGCGGTCAACCAGCCGGTGATCCTGCCCGGCGGGGCGCTGCGGGTCTTCGGCGGTTTCGTCGGCTACGACCTGATCGGCATCTTCCCGATCGCGCTGCTGGCCGGGGTCGCGCTCTTCGCGCTCTTCCGGTTCACCGACGTCGGCCTGGCGATGCGGGGCGCCGCGGAGAACCGGCGCGGGGCGGCGCTGCGCGGCGTCGACCCCGACCGCACCGCGATGCTGGTCTGGGTCCTGGGAGGCGCGCTGGCCGGGCTGGCCGGCATCCTGCTCTCGGCCTCCACCGAGCTCGACCCCTTCAGCATCTCGCTGGGGGTGCTGCCGGCCTTCGTCGCGGCGCTGATCGGCGGGCTCGACAGCCTGCCCGGCGTCTGCCTCGGCGCGGTGGTCGTCGGCGTGGTCCAGGGCATGGTGCCGGCGATCGGGGCCATCCCCCACCTCGGGGTGGTGGTCCAGGGGCAGGGCGCGCCGGAGCTGGCCCTCAGCGTCCTGGCGCTGGCGGCGATGGCCCTGCGGGGCAACCGGCTGTCGACCGGCGACATCCGGGGGGACACGCTCTGAGCACCGTCGCGGCGCGGCCCGCGGCGGAGGCCGGCCGCCCCCGCCGGCGCGGCTGGGCGGCGGAGTCGGTCGACACCGGGACCATGGTCTGGGTCACGGTGCTGCTGGTCGGGATCCTGGTCCTGCCCTTCGCGCCGCTGGTGCCGGCCGACGTCGTCAACACCGCGGTGCTGGCCTGCCTCTACCTGATCGTCACCCTCTCGCTGGTGCTGCTGGTCGGGCTGGTGGGCCAGATCTCGCTGGCCCAGGCGGCCTTCGTGGGGATGGGGGCCTTCGTCAGCGCCATCTTCACCCTCAGGCTCGGGGTCCACTTCCCCTTCACCCTGCTGGTCGGCGCCGGCTCGGGGGCGCTGACGGCGACCGTCATCGGGCTGGTGGCGCTGCGGGTCAGGGGCCTGTTCCTGGCGGTGGCCACCCTGATCTTCACCTACCTCTGCGACCAGTATCTCTTCACCCAGCCCTGGCTGGTGCCCAGCCAGAGTGGGGTCAGCATCGGCTTCGAGGCCGTCGGCATCCCCGGCACCTTCCCCTACTTCGACCTCGGCGACGTGCGCGTCTTCTACTACGTCGCGGTGGCGCTGGCGGCCTTCGCCCTCTATAGCGTGGCCAACCTGCGCGACTCGCGGGTCGGCCGGGCGATGGCCGCGGTGCGCGGCTCGGAGGTCGCGGCGGCGTCACTGGGGGTCAACGTCATGCGCTTCAAGCTGCTGGCCTTCGCCTGCGCCGGCGGCCTGGCGGGGCTGGCGGGGACACTGTTCCTGATCTCCCAGCGCAACGTCGCGCCGCAGCAGTTCAACTTCCTGGCCTCGCTGTTCTTCCTCTCCATCGCGGTGGTCGGCGGGCTGCGCAGCCTGGGCGGGGCGATCGCCTCGGCGGCGATCTTCGCGGTGCTGGTCGACGAGGTCTTCTACCGCGCCCCCAAGCTGGCCGACTACCTGGACCTGGTCTCGGCCGGCCTGCTGATCGCCGTCCTGCTCTTCTTCCGCGGTGGCCTCGGGGCGCTGCCGGAGCGGCTCGCCGAGGGCTGGAGGCTGGCGGTGGCGCCGCGCCTGGAGCGATGGCGCGCGGGCCGGGCGCCCGGCCCGCCCGCGGCCGGCGACGTGACCCCGGTGGTCGCCGTGTCGGAGCCCGAGGCGGTCGCGGAGGCCCGGCCTTCGCGGCCGCGCCAGGGCGCGCCGGTGATCGACGTCGTGGAGATCGCGGCGTCGATCCTGGACCGGCCGGAGCCGGCCGTCGAGGCCCCCCGCCTACGCGTCGAGCCGGCCCCCGACCGGGCCCCGGCGCGGACCTCGGCGGCGGAGCTGCTGGAGGCCGCCAGGAAGCGTGGCCTGGTCGCCGGCGAGCCCGGTCCCGGCGGCCGCCGGCTGCCGGTGCTGATCGCCGCCGAGGGGGTGACGGTGCAGTTCGGCGGCCTGCGCGCGGTCGACGGCGCCAGCCTCAGCGTGGGCGCCGGCGAGATCGTCGGGCTGATCGGGCCCAACGGCGCCGGCAAGACCACGATGTTCAACGCCCTGCTCGGGCTCAACACCCCGGCCGCCGGCCGGGTGCTGCTCCACGGCGCCGACGTCAGCAGGCTGCCGGTCCACGCCCGCGCCGCCAGGGGCGTCGGCCGCACCTTCCAGATCCTCCAGCTCTTCGGCGACCTGACGGTCTTCGACAACCTGCTGGTGGCCACCCACCTGCAGAACCCCACCGGGCTCTTCGGGGCCCTCTTCGTGACCCCCCGAGCGCGGCGCCACGAGACCGAGGCCCGGCTCCGGGTGGAGGCGGTGCTCGAGCTGATGCAGCTCGACCATCTGGCCCACCGCCGGGTCGCCGGGCTGCCCTTCGGGGTCCTGCGCCTGATCGAGGTCGCCCGCACCCTGGTCACCGGGGCGCCCCTGGTGTGCTTCGACGAGCCGGCCTCGGGCCTGGACTCCGCCGAGACCGAGAACCTGATCGACTGGTTCCGCTTCCTCAAGCAGATCGGCGTCACCCTGCTGGTGATCGAGCACGACGTCAGCATGGTGGTCCGCCTCTGCGACTACATCTACGTCCTCGACCAGGGCCGGCTGATCGCCGAGGGCACCCCGGCGGCGATCCAGCGCGACCCCCACGTCATCTCCTCCTACCTGGGCGCGTCCGTGGAGGAGGCCTCGTGAGCCAGCCCCTCCTCAGGGTCACCGGCTGCCACGTGCGCTACGGCCTGGTGCCGGCGCTGCGGGGCGTGGACCTGGAGGTCGGTCCGGGCGAGATGGTGGCGCTGCTGGGCGCCAACGGGGCGGGCAAGACGACCACGCTGCGGGCCATCTCCGGGCTGGTGAAACCGCACGCCGGCTCGATCGAGCTCGACGGCCAGCGGATCGACGGGCTCTCGCCGACCCAGGTGGTCCGGCGCGGCATCGCCCACATGCCCGAGGGCCGCGACCTCTTCGCCGGACTGAGCGTCAGGGAGAACCTGCGCTACGGCTTCTTCCCCCGCCGCAAGCTCCACCGCCGCGAGTACGGGGCGGCGCTGGAGCAGGTCCTCGACGCCTTTCCCAAGCTGCGCGAGCGCTCCTCTCAGAAGGCCGGGACGCTGTCGGGCGGTGAGCAGCAGATGCTCACCGCCGCGATGGCCCTGATGGCGGCGCCCCGGCTGCTGCTGGTCGACGAGCTCTCCCTGGGGCTGGCGCCGAAGATCGTGGAGCAGCTCTTCGAGGCGCTGCGGCGGGTCAACCGGGAGTCCGGCACCGCGATCCTGCTGGTGGAGCAGTTCGTACCGCTGGCCCTGGCCAACACCGAGCGGGCCTACGTGCTGTCCAAGGGTGAGGTGGTGATGTCGCGCCGCAGCGCCGACCTCAAGGACGATCCCGAGCTGGTCTCGTCCTACCTCGGTGGCCACGTCGGAGAGGAGGAGCCGCCGTCGCTGGTGGCGGAGATGAGCCACCTGGTCCACGACGCCGAGACCGCCCGCGAGGCTTCCGAGGGCGCCGCCCCGGCCTGATCAGCCGCCCGGCAGCAGGTGGGGCAGGCGGGACAGCGGGCCGTCGAGGAGGAGGAACCAGGCCAAGCTGGCGGCGAAGGCCATGATCCCGAACAGTCCGTAGTTGAGCAGGACCGGGTCGGCCGGCAGGGCGGCGTCGTGGCAGCGGGCCCAGCCCCGGCCGATCTGGCGGCAGGCGGCCCAGCCCCAGGAGCCGCGGGTGGTGGTGGTGGCGCTGTCCATGACCGTCATCCTGGCGGCGCCGCCTTGGAGCTTGCTTGCGGGTTGCTGAGGGAACGCTGAGACGCTGGCGCCCTTTCCCAAAATGACCTGACTCATCAGTCATGTTCGACGATCCGGTGCATTAACCTCGCGGGGCGTCGTATCATGACCGGACCGCGCCCGGCTTCATCTCATGGAAGCAGGCCCTCGCCATCCGTGCGGATGGCCGAAAACGAGATCAGAGGAGGCCATGTCCCCCACCCCCCGCCACGATCCCGGCGACCCCGGCGCCGAGCCGGGGATGGTGGCGCGCCCGGGTGGTGGCGCCCGGCTGGCCCCCGTCCCGGCCGCGGTCCAGCGCGACCCCCGCGCCGACGAGCACGACGCCTGCGCCCTGATCGCCAACGTCCGCAAGAAGGGCATCGCCTCGCACGGCAACGTCAAGCGGACCATCGAGGCGCTGATGATGATGGCCCACCGCTCGGGCATCGTCGACGGCGAGGGCGACGGCTGCGGGGTGCTGACCGACATCCCCCGCCGGGTCTGGGCCCACCGGCTGGTCAAGGCCGGCCTGTTCGAGGCCGTCACCACCCACCCGCGGTTCTTCGTCGGCCACTTCATGCTCTCGCGCAACCTGCCCCGGGCCGGCAAGGTCACCGACTTCATCGAGGAGCTGTTCCGCGCTGCCAACGCCGACATCCTCTGGTTCGGGCCCGGCGAGGTCCAGTCCTACTCCCTGGGCCCGGCGGCGCGCGAGGAGGAGCCGGAGTTCTGGCAGCTGGCCGGCTTCTTCAAGGACGGCACCCACGAGGAGGTCAACACCCGGCTCTTCGACCTCCACCTGCTGATCGAGCGCGAGACCGGCATCCACGTCGCCTCGCTCTCCGCCGACAGCGTGGTCTACAAGATCAGGGGCAGCGCCGAGACGCTGTCGCGCTACTACCCCGAGCTGCGCCGCCCCGACTTCGTCTCGGCCATCACCATCGGCCACAACCGCTACTCGACCAACACCGCCTCGGCCTTCGACCGGGTCCAGCCCTTCAGCCTGATCGGCCACAACGGCGAGATCAACACCATCGCCAAGCTCCGCGAGGAGGCGCTGGCGATCAAGACCCAGCTGGTCGCCGGCGGCTCCGACAGCCAGGACCTCAACCGGGCCCTGGAGACGTTGATCCACCACTACGGGGTGACCCTGATGGAGGCGGTGGAGATGGTCTTCCCGCCGATCGTCCACGAGATCAAGGGGCTGCCCCAGCAGTACCAGGACCTCTACATGTTC
The DNA here is from genome assembly GCA_035938695.1 of Candidatus Dormiibacterota bacterium. Lineage (GTDB taxonomy): Bacteria > Chloroflexota > Dormibacteria > DASZGP01 > DASZGP01 > DASZGP01. The sequence goes on from DASZGP010000233.1 coordinate 5,171, forward strand.
CTGCGCCAGCTTTGGGGCCCCTTCGCCCAGGGCCCGGCGGCGATCGTCAGCCGCTACGAGGACGAGTGCGTCTTCGGGGTCGACGCCATGGGCCTCCGCCCGCTGTGGTTCGGGGAGACCGAGAAGGAGTACTTCTTCTCCTCCGAGAAGGGCGTCATCCCGATCGAGGCGATGACCGTCGACCCCACCCCGCTGGCCCCCGGCGAGCGCGTCGCGGTGCTGCTGGAGCGGGGTCACCGGGTCCGCGTCCTGCGCCATCCCGACATCATGAAGCGGGTCAACGACCTCGCCCGCCACCACTGGCCGGGGATGCGCGGCTACCGCCAGCATCTCGACGGCCCGGTGCCGACCCGCACCACCCAGCAGCGCTCGCGCTACTACCACGAGCTGCTGCTGGATCCAGCTCGCAAGCGCCCCGACCGCGAGCGCCTGATGGCCGCCTTCGGCTGGGACCGGGAGGACGTCGAGGCCGCCGAGCGGCTGGCCGGCACCGGCAACGAGAAGATCGGCTCGCTGGGCTGGGACGGCCCCCTCGCCTGCCTGAGCGACCAGCGCCAGAACGTCGCCGACCACTTCAAGGAGACCGTGGCGGTGGTCACCAACCCGGCCATCGACCGCGAGCGGGAGATCGAGCACTTCTCCCTGCGCGTGGTCCTGGGCCGCCGCCCGCCGGTGCGCCACGACAAGACCATCCGGCCCCACAAGCGGATGGAGCTGCTCCACCCGGTGCTGCTCGGCGGGCACCTCAAGGAGGACGTGATGCCGCCCGAGGTCTACGCCAGCATGGCCAGCAACCTCGGCACCTACGTCCTCGAGGACCTCCTGGCGGAGTTCGCGGAGGACCCGGGCTCGGTCAAGGTCATCTCCGCGACCTACGACCCCGCCGACTCCGGGGGTGGAAGTCCTGATTCGTGGGGTGGCAAGGGGCTGCGGCGGGCGCTCCAGCGGATCGGCGAGGAGGCGGTCAACGCGGTGCGGATGGAGGGCGCCCACCTGGTCCTGCTGGACGACGGGCACGCCTTCGCCGACGGCCGCCACGCCATCGACCCCCACCTGGCGCTGTCGCGGGTCGACCTGGCGCTGAAGGGAGCCTTCGACGCCAGCGGCGAGTCCTGCCGGCGCCGGGCCAGCCTGATCCTGCGCTCGGGCGCCATCCGCAACCTCCACGACCTGGCCCTGGCGGTGGCCATGGGCGCCGACGCCGTCAACCCCTACGTGCTGCTCGACCTGGCCGAGCACTCGGACAACTGGAAGGCGCTGGAGAACCTGGTCATCGGCCTGCGCAAGGGCCTGGAGAAGGTCATCAGCACCATGGGCATCCACGAGCTGCGGGGCTACGGGCGCTTCCAGTCCTCGATCGGGCTGGAGCCGGAGCTGGCGGCCCACTTCCGGATGCGCAACTTCTACGGCTCCGAGGGCCGCGGCCTGTCGCTGGCCGGCCTGGAGCGGGAGGCCGCCGCGCGCTTCCAGATCGCGGTCGGCGAGGCCGCCACGCCGCTGGCCAAGACCTTCCACTTCAACCCCTTCGTCTGGAAGCTGGCGGGGAAGGTGGGGGAGACCGGCGAGGGCTACGACGACTTCGCCCAGAAGGTCCACGAGCAGGAGCTGGAGCACCCGGTCTCGCTGCGCCACGTCCTGGACTTCAAGCGCCAGCCCAACGCCGAGGGCACCCGGCTCTTCGGCCTGGAGGTCGACTGCTCGGTCGGCGACCACTCGCTGCCGCTCAACATCTCCTCGATGTCCTTCGGCTCCCAGGGGGAGACCGCCTACCGGGCCTACGCCGAGGCGGCCAAGCGGTTGAACATGGTCTGCATCAACGGCGAGGGCGGCGAGCTGCCCGACCTGATCGGCAGGTACCCCAGGTGGCGCGGCCAGCAGATCGCCTCGGGGCGCTTCGGGGTCACCGCCGAGCTGCTCAACTCGTCGTACCTGCTGGAGATCAAGATCGGCCAGGGCGCCAAGCCGGGCGAGGGCGGCCACCTGCCGGGGTCCAAGGTCACCGCGGGCGTCGCCCTGGCCCGCAACGCGGTGCCCGGCGTCGACCTGATCAGCCCCTCCAACAACCACGACCTCTACTCCATCGAGGACCTGGCCCAGCTGATCGACGAGTTGAAGACCGCCAACCCCCAGGCCAAGGTGGCGGTCAAGCTGCCGGTGGTGCCGGGGATCGGCACCATCGCCGTCGGGGTGGCCAAGGCCGGCGCCGACATCGTCACCCTCTCGGGCTTCGACGGCGGCACCGGGGCGGCCCGCGCCCACGCCCTGCGCCACGTCGGGCTGCCGGTCGAGCTGGGCGTCCGCGAGGCCCACCTGGCGCTGCAGGCCGGCGGGCTGCGGGAGAAGGTCGAGGTCTGGTGCGACGGCGGGGTCAAGGGCGGGGCAGACGTCCTCAAGCTGATCCTGCTGGGGGCCAACCGCGTCGGCTTCGGGACGATGTCGATGGTGGCCATCGGCTGCACCATCTGCCGCGGCTGCCAGCTCGACACCTGCCATGTCGGCATCGCCACCCAGGTCGCAACCCAGGCGGAGGCCGATCACAAGGGCATGAAGCGCTGGGTGCCGCGCGAGCTCGACCGCGCCGTGCACAACCTGGTCAACTACTTCAGCGCCGTCGGCGAGGAGGTCAAAGAGCTGACCGCGGCGCTGGGGGCGATGCGGACCCAGGACCTGGTCGGCCGCTGCGACCTGCTCCAGCAGACCCGGCTGCTGGACCGCGTCGACCTCTCCGAGCTGGTCACGGTGACCGCCGAGGACTACTCGATCGAGGAGATCTGCGCGGTGCCGGGGCCGATGCGGCGGCCGCTCAACCACCTGACCAAGGTCATCTCGGGGATGGCCATGGAGCAGATCGAGCGCGGCAACACCGCCCTGATGTACGAGGACGACAAGGTCACCTCGATGGACCGCGCGCTCGGCACCCACCTCGCCGGCGAGATCACCCGGGGCCGGCTGGCGGCGCACCTCAACGGCAACATCCGCACCGAGCTGCGCTTCCACGAGGGCACCATCCCGGGCAACGGGCTGGCGGCCTTCAACGTCGACGGCGTCAACATGCGGGTCGAGGGCGGGGCCCAGGACGGGGTCGGCAAGTCCTCCAAGGGCGGCACGGTGGCGATCCTCAAGGGCATGAACTGGAACGGCGTCCGGCTCGACGGCTCGGTCGGCAAGTCGCTGCTCTACGGCGCCCAGGGCGGCACCTTCTACATCCAGGGCGACGCCGACTCGCGCGCGTGCATCCGGCTCTCGGGCGCCGACGTGGTCGTCGGCGGCCGCCTGCGCGGGCCGCTCGACGACTCCCTCGGCTGTCTCGCCACCCGCGCCAACCTCAAGGGCTTCGCGTTCGAGTACATGACCAAGGGCCGCGCGGTGGTCCTCGGCGACCCCGGCCCCTGGATGTGCTCGGGGATGACCGGGGGGGTGGTCTACGTCCGGCTCCAGCCCGACCTGGGCATGGACCTGGCCGCGCTGGAGCGGCGCCAGGCCAAGGCCGCCATGGTCCAGGTGCTGGACACCCTGGAGGCCGCCGACGAGGCCAACCTGGTGGAGCTGCTGGGCGGCTACGCCAACGCCCTCGAGGAGGCCAACCAGGCCGAGGAGGCGGGCGAGGTCCGGGAGCTGGCGGCGGCCCCCCGGGGGCGCTTCGCCAAGATCGTGGCCCGCAACCAGCAGGTCGACCCGGCCGTCAGCACCGAGTAGCCGGCGCCGCTGAGGCGAAAGCGGCCTCAACTCAGTTAAAGTTGCTGGCGATGTCGCCGCGTGACTCGTTGCGCTTCCTGTTCCCAGCGCTGTTCGCCGTGGTGGCGATCGCCGCGCTGGTCGGGGCCAGCGCCTACCAGAGCGGGCTGCTCGGGAGCAGCGGGGATACCGCCGCCGCCCCCCCCGCCGCGGCTTCCGCCGCCGCGGCCGACACCGGCGCCAGCCCGGCCGCCGGCGCCTCGCCGGTGACCGCCGCCAGCCCCGCCCTGGCCGCCTCCTCGGCCGGCGGCGACGTCGCCGTGCTGCCGCCCACGCCGCTCAGCGGCGCGATCGTGGCCCACACCCAGGACGACTTCCCCTGGGTCTTCTGGATCTCCGCCTCGCTGATCCTCGGCGTCGGCTTCCTGCTCGCCTGGCTGGGTTCCAGCCTGGTCTGGAAGCCCAAGCTGGCGCCCGCCGCGCCGGCGGCCCCCGCCCGGCCGGCCGCGGCCGCCGCCAAGCCCGCCGCGGCCGCGCCAGCCGAGGCGCCGGCCAAGCCCGCGGCCGGCGCGCCGGCCGAAGCGCCGGCCCCACCCGCGGAGGGCGCTCCCGAGGCCAAGCGTGCCGAGGCCACGGCTCCCGCCCCGAGCGCGGCCCCAGCGCCGGCCGCGGCCCCGAGCGCGGCCCCAGCGCCGGCGGCTGCCCCGAGCGCGGCTCCAGCGTCGGCAGCGGCTCCCAGCGCGGCGCCTGCGCCCGCCGCAGCCCCAAGCGCCGCACCGGCACCGATCGCGGCGCCGGCTGCCGATGCCAATCTTGCTCCTGCGGCCGCACCCACCCCAGCCCCGAGCGCGGCTCCAGCGCCGGCAGCGGCTCCAAGCGCTGCGCCTGCGCCCGCCGCCGCGCCGGCCGCAGCCCCAAGCGCCGAACCGGCACCGACCGTGGCGCCGGCTGCCGATGCCAGTCCTGCTCCTGCGGCCGCACCCACCGCCGCCCCGAGCGCGGCCCCGGCTGCTGCGGCTGCGCCCGCGCCGCCGGCCGCGCCCAGCGCCGCTCCGGCACCCGCGCCGAGCGCCGCTCCGGCACCGGCACCGGCTCCGGCGCCCGCCCCAGCCCCCACCCCGGCGCCCCCGCCGAGCCCCGACGCGGAACCGGACGAGTCGGACGACGCCTCCTAGCCCAACCGCCGGGGCCCCGGCGTGAGCGAGCGGCGGACGCCGGTCACCCCTGAGCTGGAAGCCTTCCTGGCGCCGTGGTGGGACGCGCCACCGCCGGTGCTGGCTCGTATCCGCGACGACATCCACGCGCGCGGGAAGTACCCGATGCAGATCAGCTTCGAGCAGGTGGCGCTGCACGGCTGGCTCTGCCGGCTGGTCGGGGCGCGGCGGATCCTCGAGGTCGGGACCTACTTCGGCCTCTCCGCCGCGGGTTTCGCGCTGGCGGCGCCGGACTGCCGGGTCGACACCGTGGAGCTGGAGGCCGAGCACGCCGAGATCGCCCGAGGCTGGCTCCGGGAGGCCGGGGTGGCCGAGAGGGTCACGGTCCACCTGGGACCGGCGCTGGAGGTGTTGCCGGGGCTGGCCGGCCCCTACGACGTCTGCTTCCTCGACGGCGACAAGGCGGACAACCCGGCGCTGCTGGAGCTGGCCATCGGACGGGTTCGATCGGGCGGGCTGATCCTGGTCGACAACGCCTTTCGCGACGGCCGGGTCACGGCCGCCGGCGGTGAGGAGCCGACCCAGCGAGTCCTCGACCTGGCGCGAGGGGACGAGCGCCTCGACGCGATCGTCCTGCCCGTCGCCGACGGCATCCTGGCCTGCCGCCGAGTCTGACCGCCGGGCCCGCCCGCCCCGTGGCTTTGCAAGTCTTCAAGAGACTTAACCGGCTCTAAGCAGATCGTCACCCTGGCAGGCCGAATAGTTAACCAGCCATGCAGCGGGTGAGCGGACTCTCCCGGAAGTGGTTTGCGTTCGGGGCTGGAGTGGTCATCCTGGCGGCCGCGGGGCAGGTCGGGCGGGCCCGGCTGCCGGGCTGGGCGCTGCTGGCGGAGGTCCTGCTCTTCGGGTTCGGGGCCGCCTACGCGGTCTACGCCGTCAGGTCGCAGGGGCGCCTGCTCAACGCCGGCCCGGGGATGCGGATGGCGATGAGCCTGGCCAACCTGGGGCTGTCCACCGGGGTGCTGGTGGTGGCGGCGCCGTACGTGCCGGAGGCCATGCCGTTCGCCTTCGCCGTCCTGCTGACCACGGTGATCGCCGCGATCATGGCCGGCGACCAGAACGACGTGCGCATGGTCCGCCCGGCCTTCGCCGCCGCCGGCGGCGTGCTGGGGCTGGGTCTGGTCTGGGTCCGGCTCTGGCTCTACGGCCCCCAGCCGGTCGACCAGCTGCTGATCTGGGGCGGGATGCTGGTCGGCCTGGGCATCCTGATCGAGGTCCACTGGCGGATCGGCCGGGCCCGCCTCGACATCCGCCTCAGCCACCTCGCGGCGATGGCCAGCGCCTCCCACCGGCTGGGCGGCACCACGGACATGAACGAGGTCGGCGCCGCCATCCTGGAGGCCTTCGTCGACACCTTCCCCCACCTCAACTGGGGCGGCATCCTGACCTGGGTCCCCGAGGCGGAGGTGCTCCGCTCGCTGCCCGTGGCCCTGACCCCCGCCGGGCTGGTCCGGCCGACCCAGGCCCCCGGCACTCCGGTGATGGAGATCAGGCCCGGCGAGGGGCTGGCCGGCGAGGCCTTCGCGACCGGCGACGTGGTCTACCGCCGCAGCGCCACCGAGACCCGGCGCGACACCCCGACCCGGGGCGAGGGCCAGGCGGAGGAGATCCAGCGCCTGGTGGGGGCGGTCAGGTCGGCCATCGCCGCCCCCCTGCGCGACGGCCGCGGCGAGATCATCGGGGTGGTCTCGATGGGCTCGGCGCTGTCGGAGTACGACTGGCAGCCCTCGGACCTGGTCCTGGCCCGGGGTCTCGCCGACCAGGCCGGGGTGGCCATCGAGCGCGGCCGGCTCTACGACGAGCAGCGGCTGCGGGCCATCACCGACCACCTCACCGGCCTGCCCAACCGCCGCGAGTTCGAGCGCATCCTGGCCGGCCGCGACCCCGCCGCGCCCTTCGCGGTGATGGCCATCGACCTCGACAACCTCAAGATCATCAACGACGAGCACGGCCACGAGGCCGGCGACGCCGTGCTGCGGCTGGTCTCCACCGTGATCCGCGCCGGGCTGCGCACCGAGGACACCGTGGCCCGGGTCGGCGGCGACGAGTTCGCCGCCCTGCTGCCGGCCACCGACGCCGCCACGGCCGCCGACATCGCCGAGCGCCTGACCCACTCCATGAGCGGCGTCGCGGTGCCCTTCGGCAGCGCCCGGATCAGCGTCGGCTGCGCCGCCGGCCCGCCCGGCGCCGACCCCCGCGAGGTCTGGACCCAGGCCGACGAGGCGCTCTACCGGGCCAAGGCCGGGGGCCGCAACCGGGTCGAGATCTCGCGCAGTCACGGGACGGCCCACGGCGCCCCGCCGCGCGGCCGCCGCTGGGTCGAGCTGCTCCCCGACATCCTGGCCGAGCGCCAGATCGGCTCGGTCTACCAGCCGATCGTGGACCTGGCCGAGAACCGGGTGGTGGGCTTCGAGGCGCTGGCCCGTCCCGAGGGTCAGATGGCCGATTCCAGCGTCGAGGGCCTCTTCGCGGCCGCCCTGCGGATGGGCCTCACCCGGGACCTCGACTGGCTCTGCCGCCGGGCCGCGGTGTCCAACGCCCGGGAGCTGGGCGACGGCCACCTGCTCTTCGTCAACGTCGGCGTGCCCGCCCTGCTCGATCCCCTCCACGACGTCGACCAGATGCTGCTGCTGCTGGCGTGGGCCGGCCGCTCCGCCCGCCAGGTGATCCTGGAGCTGAGCGAGCGCGAGGCGGTCACCGACCTGTCCCGCTTCCACAAGGTCCTCCAGCGCTACCGCGACCACGGCTTCCGCTTCGCCCTCGACGACGTCGGAGAGGGGCATTCGACGATCGAGGTCCTGGCCACCGGCGCGCCGGAGTACATCAAGATCGCCAGCAGCCTGACCCAGGGCTCCCGCCACCCCGGCCGCCAGGCGGCGATCGAGGCCCTCGCGGCCTTCGCCCGCAGCAGCGGCTCGGTGCTGATCGCCGAGGGCATCGAGACGGAGAGCGAGCGGGAGCTGATGCTCAGCCTGGGGGTCGAGCTGGGCCAGGGCTACGGCCTGGGCCGTCCCCAGGTGGGATTCGACCTTCCCGACCCCCTCAGCCTGCCGCTGGTTTCCGTCGCCACGGCCTGAGCGGCCGCCCGGCCCTCGTGTCCTTCACACCAGCGACGGCGCGCCGAAACCTTCTCCTGGTGCGCTACCGGGCTTAACCCCCGGTGGCCTAGCGTGGTGGTGAGACAAGCTGAGAGGTGAACCACATGCTGAGAGTGCTCAACCCGTCGGTCCCGATCGAGTCCCAGCGCCCCACGGTGGTCCTGGGCCGCCCCGCCCGCCGCCTCACCGACTTCGACGCCGCGCGGCTGCAGGAGGTCGTGCAGCGGCTGGAGGCCTACGTCGACGCCTGCCTCCTGACCGAGCCGCCGGCGATGGACCCCTGGCTGACCGACGACGAGCTGGAGCTGCGCCTGGAGGCGATCTGACCGGAGCCTGACCGCGTGCCGGGGAACTTTCCCGGACCGCGCTCCGTCTGATCCTCCGCAAGCCCCGTTGCCGGCGCCGAGCAGGCGCGGCGGGGCGAGGAGGACGAGATGCTCCGGAAGATCGCCATCGCCGCCGCCAGCGCGGCGGTGCTCGTGGCCCAGGCCCTGCCGGCGGCGGCCTGCGGCGGCCTGGTGGCCCCCAACGGCGCCATCCGCCTCTCCCGGGCCACCACCTTCGTGTCCTGGCGGGACGGCGTCGAGCGCTACTTCACCAGCTTCGCCTACGAGGGCACCGAACTCAGCGACTTCGGCTGGATCGTGCCCCTGCCGGCCGTCCCGACCAAGGTCGAGGAGGGAGGCGGCTGGACCCTTCAGCGGCTCAACCGCGAGACCCACCCGCAGATCCTGGCC
>DASZGP010000234.1:0-2561 GCA_035938695.1 Candidatus Dormiibacterota bacterium
CCGCGCTGGGCTCCGGCGTGACGCTCCAGACCCAGACCTTCAACGCCGGACCGGCGGCCGTCCAGGCGCTCTTCGCCGAGGGGCTGGACGCCAGTTACGTCGGCCCCAACCCGACCATCAACGCCTTCGTCCGGTCCAACGGGACCGCGATCAGGGTGATCTCGGGGGCCACCTCGGGAGGCGCCTCGCTGGTGGTCAAGCCGTCGATCGGCTCGGCCGCCGACCTCAGGGGCAAGAAGCTGGCCTCGCCGCAGCTCGGCGGCACCCAGGATGTCGCCCTGCGCTACTGGCTCGAGCAGCAGGGGCTGAAGACCGACGCCCAGGGCGGCGGCGACGTCTCGATCGTCCCCCAGGACAACGCGCTCTCCCTGCAGACCTTCAGGGCGGGCGCCATCGACGGCGCCTGGGTACCCGAGCCGTGGGCCACGCGGCTGGTCCAGGAGGGCGGCGGCAAGGTCCTGGTGGACGAGCGCGATCTCTGGCCCGGCGGCCGGTTCGTGACCGCCAACCTGGTGGTCAGGACCAAGTACCTCAGGGATCATCCCGACGTGGTCCGCCGGCTGCTGGTGGGGCAGGTCAGGGCCAACGACTACGTCAACCAGCACCCCGCCGAGGCCCAGAGGTCGGCCAACGCCGAGATCGGGACCCTGACCGGCAAGACCCTCAGCGCCGCCGTGATCGCCGCCTCCTGGAAGACCCTGGCCTTCACCGACGACCCGCTGCCCCCGACGCTCGCGACCGCGGCGGCCCACGCCAAGGAGGTGGGGCTGCTGTCGAGCTACGACCTCACCGGACTCTACGACCTGAGCCTGCTCAACTCCGTGCTCAAGGACGCCGGGGAGCCCGCGGTGAGCGCGGGGTAGGCTCTGCGGCGATGGCGAGCGCGGCGGTGACGGCGGAGCGGGGCCAGGGCTCCGAGCGCTGGCGGCAGGTCTGGGCCTCGGCCTGGCCCAAGCTGCTGGCGGTGGCCATCGCGCTGGCCATCTGGCAGGGGGTCTCCGCCCTCTACGCGCTGGGCGGGCGCTTCTACGTGATGCCCTCCCCGGCGGCGGTCTTCGCCGACCTGCGCACCCAGCTCGGCACCGCCGCCTTCTACGACGCCGTCCGGGTGACCATGGGCCGTGCCCTGCTGGGCTACACCATGGCCCTGGTCATCGGCCTGGTGATCGGCGTCTCGGTGGTCCGGGTGACCGTCCTCCGCCGCGCCGTCGGCTCCCTGATCACCGGCCTCCAGACCATGCCCTCGATCGTCTGGCTGCCCTTCGCGATCATCCTCTTCCCCGGCAGCGAGCTGGCGATCTACCTGGTCGTGGTGCTGGGCGCGGCCCCGTCGATCGCCAACAGCGTGATCCTGGGCGTCGACCACGTCTCCCCCGAGCTGGTCCGCGCCGGCCAGATCCTGGGCGTCCGCGGGCTCGGCCTCTACCGCCGCGTGGTCCTGCCGGCCACCCTGCCCGCCCTGGTCTCCGGCATGAAGCAGGGCTGGGCCTTCGCCTGGCGCAGCCTGATGGCCGGCGAGATCCTGGTCCACGTCGGCCACTCCATCGGCACCAACCTGAACAACGCCTTCGACTTCTCCGACCAGGCCGGCCTGATGTCGGTGATGATCGTGATCCTGGTCATCGGCATCCTGGCCGATGCCCTCTTCAGCCGGGCCGACACCGTCATCCGCGCCCGCCGGGGGCTGCTCAACCAGGCCCTGTAAGGGTGGCGGGAGCGCGTGGGTATCGAACCCACCGGTGACACCGTGCGGTGCCACCCACCGATTTTGAAGATCGGGGAGGCCACCTGACCCCATGCACCCCCGGGGCAGAGGCTACACGGCCGGGGGCGGGTCGGGGAGCAGCGGCGCCGGGGCGGGGGTTGGCTCAGCCGGCAGGGCGCGGGGGGTGCGGATGGCCAGGAAGGAGATCACCCCGCCGGCGGCGCAGAGGGCGGCGGCCATCGCGATGCCGGCGTGGAAGCCGCGGTTGAAGACGGTGGGCAGCAGCGCGTCGGCGCCGGTCAGGCCGGCGGCGGTGGGCAGGATGGCCACCGCCAGCAGGCCGCCGACCCGGGCCACGTCGTTGTTGACCGCCGAGGCGATGCCGGCGTGGGCGCTGTCGAGGGCGCCCAGGGCGGTCGCGGTCAGCGGGGCCACCGTCAGGCAGAGGCCGAGGCCGAAGATCACGATCGCCGGGAGGATGTCGGTGACGTAGCTGGCGCCGGGGCCGAGGCGGACGTAGAGGAAGAGGCCGAGGCCGGCCAGCAGCGGGCCCAGGGTCATCGGCAGGCGGGGTCCGATGCGGGTCGAGAGGCGGCCGGCGCGGGGCGAGAGGAGGAGCATCAGGAAGGGCACCGGCATCAGGCTGGCGCCGGCGGCGACGGGGCTGAAGCCCATCACCCGCTGCAGCTCGATGGGCAGCAGGAAGAAAGAGCCGCCCAGCGCCCCGTAGACCGCGAAGGTGACCAGGTTGGTGGCGCTGAAGAGGCGGGAACGGAAGATCCGCAGCGGCAGCATGGGATGGGCGGTGCGGGCCTCGACGGCCACGAAGGCCACCAGCGCCAGCACCCCGACGATT
>DASZGP010000235.1:0-13926 GCA_035938695.1 Candidatus Dormiibacterota bacterium
CCCCCCGGCTATGTACAGGTCGGCCGCCGCCGCGCACCACAGCACCCGCAGCGCCGCCACCAGGGCCACCGCCCCGAACAGCCCCCAGCCGGCGGCGTTGATCGTGAGCGGACCGGCCAGGGCGCTGGTGTAGGGCCGGGCCGCCAGACCCAGCAGCCACCAGAGGTTGTAGGCGTTGGAGCTGGCGAAGGGCAGGATCCGGAAGGTGCCGGCGACGTTGGCCTGGTAGGCGCCGACCTCACCGCCCAGGTACGGCAGCCAGGCCAGCAGGTTGACCGCCGCGGCCGCCGCGGCGGCGACCATGGCCGGCCGCGGGCCCCGCCAGCGCAGCAGGTGGAGCAGCACCAGCGGCGCCAGCAGGGCGGCCTGCGGTTTCCACAGCAGCGCCAGCCCCAGGCAGACGCCGGCGGGCAGGCCGCGCCCCCGCGCCGCCAGGGCGATGGCGGCGATCAGGAAGGGCAGCGGCAGCACGTCGACCTGGCCCCAGAGGGCCCCGTCGAAGGCCCCCACCGGGGAGAGCAGCCAGAGCGCCGCCAGCAGCGCCCCCCAGGCGGCGCCCCTGGCCTCGCGTCCGAGCCCGAAGGCCAGCAGGCCGACGGCCAGGTCGGCGGCGATCGAGGGCAGCTTCATCAGCGCCGCCAGCAGCGGCACGTCGACGTTGACGTCGGCCGGCGCCCCGGCCAGGTGCCGGAGCCCGAGGTAGGCCCGCACGCTGGCGCCGAAGGCGTACATCGAGAGCGGCGGGAAGGCCGGCGGCAGCGAGCCGGGGTAGAGGTCGGAGGGATGCCCGCCGTAGGAATAGGCGTGGCCGAAGTGGTGGATGACGATGTTGCCCCAGTCGGCGAAGTCCTGGAGGTCGCCGAAGAAGCCGTGGAAGGGCGCGGCCAGCAGCCGGACCGCCAGCCCGGCGGCCAGCGCCAGCCCCAGCGCGAAGTGGGCGCGCCGGCTCGGCCCCGGGACGGCGACCGCCAAGGCGACGGGCTAGGAGGCGGCCTGGACGGGCACCGCGCGCGCCGCGTCGGAGTGCTCGACCTCGGCCAGGTACTGCTCGACCACCTCGTCGGCCGGGCCGTGGGCGCGGATCTCGCCCTGCTCCATCCAGAGACAGTCGGTGCAGAGGTCCTTGATCTGCTCCAGCGAGTGGGAGACCACGATCATCGTCCGCCCCTCCTCCTTCATCCGCCGGATGCGCTCGAAGCAGCGCCGCTGGAACGATTCGTCGCCGACGGCCAGGATCTCGTCGATCAGGAGCACGTCGGGGTCGATGTAGACGGCGATCGCGAAGCCCAGGCGGGCGAACATCCCCGAGCTGTAGGTCTTGACCGCGTTGTCGATGAAGCGCTCCAGCCCGGCGAACTCCACGATCTGGTCGAAGACCTCGTCGATGTACCGCCGCGGCAGCCCCAGCAGGGCGCCGTTGAGGTAGATGTTCTCGCGGCCGCTGTACTCGTTGAAGAAACCGGCGCCGAGCTCCAGGAGCGCGGCCAGGCGGCCGTTGACGGTGACGCTGCCGGCGTCCGGCCGGTAGATCCCGCTGATGCACTTGAGCAGCGACGACTTGCCCGAGCCGTTGCGCCCGATGATCCCCAGCGCCGCCCCGTGGCCGACCTCGAAGCTGACGTCCTTGACCGCCAGGAAGGCCTCGTAGCTGCCCCGGCGGCGGCGCATCAGGGTCTGCTTCAGGGTCGAGTTCTTCTCGTGGTAGATGCGGAAGCTCTTGGTCAGGCTGCGCACCGTGACGGCGGCGTCGGTCGTCACAGCTCTTCGGCGAAGCCGCCCTTGACCCGGCGGAAGAGCAGGTACCCGGCGACGATGGCCACCACCGCCAGGGCCGCGGCATAGCCCAGCCCGAGCCGGTGGGTGGGCCAGGTGGAGTTGGCGATGGCGTCCTGGAAGGCCGTCGCGATCCAGGTCATGGGGTTGACGTAGAGCACGTACTTGAGCAGGTGGAACCCGTGCACCACCGACTTGCAGCCGGCGCTGGCCTGGGCGGCGGCGGCGCTGACGCCGCCGGTCGCCTGGCAGGCCGGGTTCCGGAGCGGGTCGACGATGTCCAGCGAGTAGATGATCGGGGTCATGAAGAACCACACCGTGATGGCGATGCCGAGCAGGTACTCGATGTCCCGGAAGTAGACGTTGCCGGCGGCCAGCAGCAGCCCGATACCCAGCGCCAGGGCGTAGGTGATCAGCGCGATCAGCGGCACCACCAGCAGCGAGACCCCCACCGGCACGTGGTAGTAGAGCATCAGCGGCACCAGCAGGAGCAGGCTGATCAGGTAGTTGATGAAGGCCGCGGTGACCGACGAGACGGTCAGCAGCTCCCACTGGAAGGCCACCTTCTTGACCAGCGTGGCGTTGCCCAGGACGCTGTTGGCGGAGTAGGTCAGGGCCTGGGCGAAGAAGTTCCAGGCCAGCAGCGCCGAGAGCAGGTAGACCGGGTAGGGCGCCACGGTGTGGACCCGGACGAACTTCGAGAAGACCGCGGTGTAGACCAGCATGTAGAGGAGCGGGTTGAGCAGCGACCAGCCGGCGCCCAGGGTCGAGCCCTTGTGGCGGGATTGGAGGTCGCGGCGGATCAGCTCTCGAAGCAGCTCCCAGTTCCGCTCCCAGGCGCTCGGCTGGGCCGGCCGACTGACCCGCACGCCCGGCTGAGCGGGGAGTTCGGAGGTGGCCACGACGAGCGGAGTTTAGCATCGGCCCCCTTCCCCGACGCCCCGGCCGGCGGCGGCGGTGAGATCGGCGCTGCCTATAATCCAGCGCCATGCCTGCTCTCGACCAGGACCCGCGCGGGGCGCCGGCGGCCTCGGTCATCGTCCTCAACTACAACGGGGCGGGCGTGCTCCCCGATTGCCTCGCCGCCCTCGCCGGGCAGGAGCTGGCGGGCGGCTTCGAGGTCCTGGTGGTCGACAACGGCTCCGGTGACGGCTCGGCCGAGCTGGTCCGGCGCGACTTCCCGGGGGTCCGCCTGGTCGAGGCCGGACGCAACCTGGGCTTCGCGGCGGGCAACAACCTGGGGATGCGCGAGGCCCGGGGACCCTACCTGGTGCTGCTCAACAACGACACCCGCGTCCGCCCCGGCTGGCTGGCGGCGCTGGTCGCGGCCGCCGACACCGACCCCCGGGCCGGCGCGGTGACGGCCAAGATCCTGTTCGCCGCGTCGGGCGCGATCCAGAACGCCGGCAGCCTGCTGCTCTCCGACGGCAGCGGCGCCGACCGCGGCTTCGAGCAGGTCGACACCGGGCAGTTCGACACCCCAGAGGAGGTCTTCGCCGGCTGCGGCGCCAGCCTCCTGCTGCGCCGCCGGGCCCTGGAGGCCACCGGGGGCCTGGACGAGGACTTCTTCATGTACTACGAGGACACCGACCTCTGCTGGCGCCTGCGCCTGCGCGGCTGGCGGGTGCTCTACGAGCCGCGCGCGGTGGTCGACCACCTCCACGCCGTGACCAGCGGCGAGTGGTCGGAGTTCTTCATCTTCCACGTCGACCGCAACCGGCTGCTGATGATCCTCAAGAACGCCCCCTGGGGGTTCGTGCTGCGGTCCTTCGCCGGCTTCTACGGCCGCGCGGTGGGCAACGCCTGGCGTTCGGCGCGGGGGGCGCGCGGGGGCGACAGGGGGGCCGGCGGCGGTCGTGGCGAGGCGGCCGCCGGCCCCCCCGGGGCGCCGTCCGGCGGCTTCATGCCCCGGCCCGGGCGCGCCAAGGTCCACGTCAAGGTCGCGCTGTCCTTCGCCGCCCACGCGCCCCTGATGGTGGCGCGCCGGCTGCGAATCCGCCGCGGCCGCCGCATGTCCGACGCCGAGCTGCGGCGCTGGCTCTACCCCCGAGAGAAGTGGGACGCGCGCTCCGCATAGGCCTGTTCTCGCCCTTCTTCGGCGCCACCGTGGGGGGCGGCGAGAAGTACCTCGGGGTCGCCGCCGAGGCGGTCCGCGACGGCTTTCCCGGCCATCGGGTGGACCTCGTCGGGGCGGTCCCGGCGGACGTCGCGATGTACCAGCGGATGCTCCGCCTGGACCTCGGCGGCATCGGCATCCGCTCCACCAACGACCGCGCCGGCGCGGGCCGGCGGGGACTCAAGAACGTGGCCTGGCTGCGCCCCCTGCGCGACCTGGCGATCGCCGCCCAGGCGGCCCGGATCAGCCGCGACTACGACCTCTTCCTGTCCATGGTCTACGTCATCCCTTCGCACTCGCGGGCCCGCCGGACGGTGATCCTCTGCCAGTTCCCCTATCCCGTCGACGCCGGCGCCGGCGGTTCCTGGCGCCGCCGGCTGCTGGCCGGACCGATGCGCGGCGCGATGCGGCGCCTCCTCGGCGAGGACGTGACGGCGGCGCGCGAGGTGATCTGCCAGTCCGAGTTCGTCCGCGCCTGGGTCCAGCGCTACTGGCACCGCGACCCCACGGTGATCACCCCGCCGATCGACGTCCCCGACGCCGAGCCCGACCTGGCGGCCAAGTCGCGCACCATCCTCTCGGTGGGGCGCTTCTTCACCGGCGGGCACGCCAAGCGCCAGGACCTGATGGTGCGCGCCTTCCGCGACCTCTGCGACGGCGGGCTCGGCGGCTGGGAGCTGCACCTCGCCGGGTCGGTCCACCGCGAGGGCCACAACGCCGGCTATTTCGAGGCGGTCGGCCGGCTCGCCGAGGGGTACCCGGTGGTCCTCCACCCCGACGCCACCTACGAGGAGGTGCAGGGCCTCTACCGGTCGGCGTCGATCTACTGGCACGCCGCGGGCTTCGGCGTCGACGCCACCGCCCGCCCGATCGACGCCGAGCACTTCGGCATGACCACCGCCGAGGCCATGGGGCACGGTGTGGTGCCGGTGGCCATCGCCGCCGGCGGCCAGCCCGAGGTGGTGCGCGACGGCGCCGACGGCTACCTCTGGTCCGACCTCGACCAGCTCAGGTCACGCACCCTGGAGCTGGCCGGCGACGAGGCGCTGCGACGGCGCCTGGCGCTGGCGGCGCGGGAGTCGAGCCGGCGGTTCTCCCGGCCGAGCTTCAAGGCGCGGATGGTGGCGGCGCTGGAGCCGGTGGTCCGGGAGCTGGAGGCGGAGCCGGCCTGACGGAGCCGGCGCGGCCAGCCTCCACCCGGAGTCCGCGCCCAGCCGCGCGCCGCGACCCGGGACGGCGGGAGTCCGCCTAGCCCGCCGGCCTCGGGCCGGCGGGCCGCCAGAGGTAGACGCCGCCGGTCTGGCGGTCCGGCGCGCGGCCCAGCAGGTCCTCCCAGAAGGCGACCATCTGGTCCTCGTGGGCCATCGTTCCCACCACCACCTCGCGGGCCGCGAGGTCGCGCAGCTGGTTCAGGATCTCGGACCTGGTGGCGCCGTCGAGGACCGGCGGGCCGTCCCCCAGGGAGATCTGCAGCATCGCCTTGGACAGCGGCGTCGGCCGCACGCTGAAGCGCGGGGTGCCGTCGGGGTTGTCGTTGACCAGGTAGCCGGCGGGGGACTTGAACCAGATCCCCGCGGCCGCCTGCCAGCCCATCGCGTCGGCGTCGGTGAAGTCGGCGAAGGGGGCGATCACCACCACCGAGCCCTCCGCCACGTCCGCCCTGACGGGGCCCTGGAAGTACGCCGGTACGCCGGCCGCCAGCGCCGGGAAGGGCAGGCTCGGCAGCAGCGGCAGCGCGGCCACCGCGACCGCGGCCAGCCCGGCCCACCGGATCGGGCGGGCCGCCGCCAGCAGGCGCGCGACCACCACCGCCAGCAGGATCGCGGCGAACATGTCGACGAACAGCGCCAGCCGGTTGGGCAGCACGTTGGCCAGCACCGGCAGCCGGTCGATGACCAGCTCCGGCAGCCGCAGGCCGGTGTCGCGACCGCCGATGCGCAGGTGCGGCCCCAGCGACAGCACCGCCATCACCAGACCCGACGCGCCGGCCCAGACGGCGAGCGCGTTCCGCCGCAGCGCGATCACCCCGCCGAGCAGGAGCAGCAGCAGGGGCGCCCCCAGGTAGGCGTTCCACTCCGTGCCGTTGCCGCTGAAGTTGCCGGCCTCGACCAGCGCGGCCTGGGGCGCGAAGTACTGCGTCTGCGTCGGCACCACGAAGTTGAGCAGGTCGCTGACGTAGACCCCGCGGGTCTGGATCGGCCCGTGGATGCGGTGCGGCCCGAGGAACTGCACCGCCACCGGCACCGCCACGATGACCGCCATCACCCCGAGCCCCAGCAGCAGGCCGGGGAGGGCCCGGCGCAGCGCGGGCAGGGCCTCGCGCCGCCGCATCAGCGCCAGCACCGCGGCGCCGACCCCCGACGCCAGCGCGGCGCCCACCAGCACCTCCTCGCCGATCAGCAGCTGGGCCGCGCAGCACGCGCCGAGCAACATCCCGGTGCGCAGCGGTGGCCACCGGCGCCGCACCAGCAGGTCGGCCAGGAGCATCAGCAGCAGCGGCGCCAGGAAGACCGCGACGACGTGCACGTGGGCCAGCGACTGGGTCAGCATGTAGGGCGAGAAACCGTAGAGCAGCCCGCCGAGGAAGGCTCCGGGGGCGCTGCCGGTGAGCCACCGGATGGCGATGAACGCGGTCCACGCCGACAGCGCCACGCTGGCGGTCAGCAGCACGTTGTACGCCAGCACCGGACCGCCGAGCGCGGTCACCGGCCAGAGCAGCACGGCCGCCAGGGGCATCGAGGTGTTCCACATCAGGTTCACCCCGGCCGGGTAGTTGAGCGCGTCGGAGAGCAGCGGGTTGTGCCCGTGGCTGATCGCGTAGGGAACCCAGGCCAGGAACCAGGAGACCAGGTTGGGATCGCCGCCGACGCCGATCCAGGTGCGGCCGGGATGGGCCCAGGCGACGTTGAACAAGCCGAGCGTGAGCGCGGTGTAGACCGCCAGCGCCAGCAGGGCGAGCGACCCGGGCCGCCGGAGCGCGGCCGGGACCACGCGCCCGAACCTCAGCGCGGTCGCGGAGCGCTCACCCCGCCGGGTCGCCGTGACCTCACCCCGCACCGTCATCGCACGCTTCGCTCGCGCCGTCATCGCACGCTTCGCCCGCACCGTCATCGCACGCTTCGCCCGCACCGTCATCGCGCGCTCACCCGCCCGTCCTGGCGCAGGGCGTTGCGCGCCAGCCGCAGCGCGCCCAGCGCGACGATCCCCGCCGCCACCAGCCAGTTCAGCGGCGCCGGGCGGCGCGGCGCCTCGTGCTTGCGGTAGTAGACCCACATCGCCCGGTGGAACTCCACCAGCATCCGCGCGCTGCTCCGCCGCGTCGACTCCCCCTTGGTGTGCGTCACCCGCGCGCTGGGCAGGTACAGCCCGCGCCACCCGGCCTCGCGGATGCGGCGGCAGAGGTCGAGATCCTCGCCGTACATGAAGAACGCCTCGTCGAAACCGCCGACCTGGTGAAAGGCCGCGGCTCGGAGGAGCAGGCAGCCGCCGGTCCCGGCCAGCAGCTCGTGCTCGGAGTCGTAGTCCAGGTAGGTCAGGTTGTAGCGGTTGAGGCCGCGGCTGCGCGGCGCCAGGCGGCTGAGGCGCGTGAGGTAGAGGAACGCCCCCAGCGGGTCGGGATCGCCGCGCAGGCCGGCGCGATCCGGGGCGCCCGACTCCAGGGCGACGCGCGGTCCGACGAAGCCGATCTGCTCGTCCTTCGCCAGCCGCCCGGCCATCGCCGCGATCGCCGCCGGCGGCGCGGCGCAGTCGGGGTTGAGGGTCAGCAGGAAGTCGCGCGTGGTGCGCGACGCGGCCAGGTTCGTCCCCCGGCCGAAGCCCAGGTTGGCGCCCGCTTCGACGGCCAAAACCCCGGGAAACTCCGACCGCACCATCTCCACGCTGCCGTCCGACGAGGCGTTGTCGACGACGATCACCCGCAGGTCGGCGGCGGTCTCGAGCAGCGTCCTCAGGCAACCGCGCAGCGCGTCGCGCGTGTTGTAGCTGACGATCAGCACCGCCACGCGCCCGAGCACACCGTCGCCGCCCGGCGCACCGTCATCGCGGCCCCTCCCGCCGTCCCTGCCGGCCAACTGGCCAGGCTCCGCGCCGGCCGCCGTCATCCGCGCGCCAGCAGCAGCGGCACGAACTCTGCCAGCGCCTCGCGCCACGGCCGCAGCGGCGTCCACCCCAGCGCGCGCCAGCGCGCGTTGTCCAGCACCGAGTAGGCCGGCCGCCGCGCCGGCGTCGGGTACTCGGCGGTGGCGATCGGCAGCACGCGCGTGTCCAGCCCGGCCAGCCGCGCCACCTCGACCGCCACCTCGTACCACGTCGCCGCGCCGGCGTTGGTCAGGTGACAGACCCCGGCCGGCCCACCGCCGCCGGCCAGCCGCAGCGACGCCGCCGCCAGGTCCCGGGCCCAGGTCGGGCTGCCGCGCTGGTCGTCCACCACCCGCAGCTCGCCGCGCTCGCGGCCAAGCCGCAGCACGGTGCGCACGAAGTTGTGGCCCTCCAGCCCGTAGACCCAGGCGGTGCGGACCACCCAGGCCTCGGCGCCGGAGCGCAGCACGGCCGCCTCGCCGGCCAGCTTGGTGCGGCCGTAGACCCCCAGCGGCGAGGTCGGCGCGTGCTCCGGGATGGGTACCGTCGCGGTGCCGTCGAAGACGTAGTCGGTCGAGTAGTGCACCAGCCGCACGACCATGTCGCGGCAGATCTCGGCGACGCGCCGCGCGGCCAGGTGGTTGACCTCCTCGGCCAGCTCCGGCTCCGACTCGGCGCGGTCGACCGCGGTGTAGGCGGCGGCGTTGAAGCAGACCTCCGGCGTGAACCAGCGCACCAGCTCGCGGACGCGGTAGCCGTCGCGGATGTCGACCTCGGCGTGCCCCACGGCCATCACCTCGTCACCACGCTCGGCGGCCTGCCGGGCCAGCTCGGCGCCGACCTGCCCGCCGGCGCCCAGGACCAGGACGCGCACGCGTCCTACCGCGCCTGTTCGGCGGCGGGCACCTCGGCCGGACGGTAGTTCCTGCGGTAGAAGTCCCAGTACTCGCCCGACTTCAGCGGGCGCCACCAGGCTTCGTTCTCGCGGTACCAGCGCACGGTCTCCGCGACGCCCTCGGCCACCGCGAAGCGCGGGCTCCAGCCCAGCCCGCGGAGCTTGCCGTTGTCCAGGCAGTAGCGGTAGTCGTGGCCGGCGCGGTCGGCCACCAGCTGCTTCAGCGTCGCCGGCTTGCCGAGGGCCTCCAGCACCAAGTCGGCGACCGTCAGCCCGCTGGTCTCGCCGCCGGCGCCGACGTTGTAGGCCTCGCCCGGGACGCCGTGGTGCAGCACCGTGTCGATGCCCCGGCAGTGGTCCTCGACGTGGATGTAGTCGCGCAGCGCGCTGCCGTCGCCGTAGATCGGCAGCGGCAGGTCGTCCATGGCGTTGGTGATGAAGAGCGGGATGATCTTCTCGGGGTACTGGTATGGGCCGTAGTTGTTCGAGCCTCGGGTGATCAGCGCGGGCACGTCGAAGCTGGCGCGGTAGGCCCAGACCAGCATCTCGCCGCCGGCCTTGCTGGCGGAGTAGGGGCTGCGCGGCGCCAGCCGGTCGCTCTCCACCGAGCGGCCCGTGGCGACGTGGCCGTAGACCTCGTCCGTCGACACCTGCAGGAAGCGCTGGTGCCCGTGCTTCCGGGCCGCCTCGAGCAGGACCCAGGTGCCGTAGACGTCGGTCGTGACGAAGCTGCCGGCCTCCAGCAGCGAGCGGTCGACGTGGCTCTCGGCGGCGAAGTTGAGGATGCAGTCGGCTTTCGCCGCCAGCGAGTCGACCAGCGCGATGTCGGCGATGTCGCCGCGGACGAAGGCGTAGCGTGGATGGCCCTCGAGGTCGCGCAGGTTCTCCAGGTTGCCGGCGTAGGTCAGCTTGTCGAGCACGGTGACGGAGTAGTCGGGGTGCTCGCGCAGGAACATGCGCACGAAGTTCGAGCCGATGAAACCCGCGCCGCCGGTGACGATGAACCTACGCATCCACCTCGACCTTGGCGGGAGCCGACGCGACGGAGGCGGGCGAGGGTGGCGGCGCCATCGTCAGCGGCGACAGCCCCGCCGCGATCCGGTGGCGGCGGCGACTGGCGCGCACCCGCAGCAGCGTCGAGAGCGCCCGCACGCCGTCCTTCCAGGTCAGCTTCTTGCCCTCCTCGCGGGAGCGGGCGGCGTAGCTGATCGGCACCTCGTAGATCCGGTAGCCGAGGTTGAGCAGGCCCCCGGTGATCTCCGGCTCCAGCTCGAAGCCGCGCGCGGTCAGGGTCAGCCGGCGCGCCGCGTCGAGCCGCATCACCTTGTAGCAGGTCTCCATGTCGGTGATGTAGCAGTCGAAGAGGACGTTGGTGGCCAGGGTGACCAACTTGTTGCCCATAACGAACCAGAAGCTGAAGGCGTTGTGGCTGCCGAAGGAGCGCGAGCCGAAGACCACGTCGGCGCGGCCCTCCTCGATCGGCGCCAGGAGCACGCCGTACTCATGGGGGTCGTACTCCAGGTCGCAGTCCTGGATGATCACCACCTCGCCGCCGGCCTGCTTCAGCGCGGTGCGCACCGCCGCCCCCTTGCCCTGGTTGCGCTGGTGGAAGAAGACCTGCACCCCGGGCCGGCCGGCGAGCCGCTCGATGATCTCGCGGGTGCCGTCGGTGGAGCCGTCGTCGACGATGATCAGCTCCTTGTCGTAGGGCGTGGCGAGCACCGTGTCGACCACCTTCTCGATGGTCCGGGCCTCGTTGTAGGCGGGCATCAGGATGCTCAGGCGCAGGGTCACCGATCCGGCTCCGCCGGCCCGGTGCACCACCGGGCGGCCTGACGAGCCTTCCGCCAGCGGAGGCCGCTCACTTGACCGGCGGCCCCGCGGTGAAGTCGTAGCCGATCTCGGGATCGTCGTGGGGGAGGCGGCCCTCCTCGGCGGGGTCGTAGGTCGAGCTGGTGACGTAGATCAGGTGGGTGGTGTCCAGCGCCCGGCAGCCGTGGGCCACGCGGGGCGGGATGCGCAGGATCTTGGCGCCGTACATGTCGCCCATGAAGACCTCGTTGAGCCGGCGGTGGGTCGGCGAGCCCTCGCGGAGGTCGTAGAGGGCGACCTTGAGGCTGCCGATGGCGTACCACCAGTCGGTCTGGTTGGGATGCCAGTGCCAGCCCTTGCCGGACCCCGGGTGCATCAGCGAGTGGCTGAGCTGGGCGAACGCGCCCGGCCCGAAGAACGGGTCGGTGACCCGGATCATCTCCCGGAAGAAGCCGCGCTCGTCCGGATGGGTGACCAGGTCCTTGATCTCGACGCCCTCGATCAGGCGGCCCCCGGTGACGTCCGGGCGCGCGGTGTCGCTGGGGGTCAAACAAGCTCCTCCAAGGCTGGGCCCGATTCTATCGGGCCGGGGCGGTCGGGGGTCAGAGCGGCCGGTTGGCCCCGCTCCGGCGGACGAAGTCGTTGACCTGGTAGTAGGCGTCGATCGACTCCCCGGCGTCGCCCCAGAAGCCCTCGAGGACGTCGTACTCCATCGCCCCCCGGTCGACGTAGGCGTTGTTGACGTCGGTGATCTCCAGCTCGCCCCGACCCGAGGGCACCAGCGTGGGGATGATCGAGAAGACCTGCTCGTCGTACAGGTAGATCCCGGTGACGGCGAAGTCGCTGGGCGGCTCCTCGGGCTTCTCCACGATCCGCACCACCCGCCCCCCGGCATCCAGCTCGGGCACCCCCAGGTGGCGCAGGTGGGAGGGGTCGTCCATCCTGGAGAGGATCACCCGGGCGCCGCGCGCCTGCGCCGCGAAGGCGTTGACCATCGGCGCCAGCGAGCGCTCCACGATGTTGTCGGCCAGCATCACCAGGACCCGGTCGCCGTCGACGAAGCGCTCGGCCAGGCCCAGCGCCTCGGCGATCCCCCCCGGCTTCTCCTGGTAGGCGTAGAGCAGGCGCTCGATGCCCCACTCGTGGCCGTTGCCCAGCAGGCGCAGGAACTCCCCGGCGTGGGTGCCGCCGGTGACCACCATGATCTCGCCGATGCCGGCCCCGACCAGGGCCTCGATGGCGTAGGTCACCATCGGGCGGTCGTAGATCGGCAGCAGGTGCTTGTTGGTGATCCGGGTCAGGGGATGGAGGCGGGTGCCGCTGCCGCCGGCCAGGATGACGCCCTTCATATGGCGGGAATGCTACCGATCGCGGCCGGCGCCGGTCCGGCCGCCCTCCCGGAGCTGGCGGCGGAGCGCGAACATCTCGCGGAAGGTGCGCAAGATCACCGCCGGGGTGGCCCCCTTGGGCTTGCCCAGGCGGCGGGGGAAGTGCCGCACCCCGACCTCCCGGATCAGGTGGCCGCGATGCTTGGCCCGGAGCAGGAACTCGGCGCTGAAGAAGGCGCCTCCCGACGCCGGGTCGATCTCCCCCGCCACCTCGGCCCGGAGCAGCTTGAAGGCGCAGTCGACGTCCCGGGTGCGGAGCCCGAAGAGCAGCCGCAGCAGGCGGTTGTAGGTGAAGGCGATGAAGCGCCGGTGGGGCGGGTCGGCGCGCCGGATGCGGTAACCGGCGACCAGGTCGGCCTCGGCCAGCAGCGGCCAGAGCCGGTCGAGGTCGTCGAGGTCGAACTGCTGGTCGCCGTCGGTGTAGCAGACGGCCGCCTTGGTGGCCGCCTTGAGCCCGGAGCGGATGGCTTCGCCGTAGCCCCGGTTGGTCTCGTGGCGGACGTAGCGCACCCGGGGGTCGGCCTCGACCAGGGCCCGGGCCTCGGCCTCGGTGCCGTCGCGGCTGCCGTCGTCGACGATCACCACCTCGAAGTCGGCGGCGAAGCGGGGCAGCACCGCCAGCGCCCGCTCCACCATGGGCCGCACGTTGCCCTCCTCGTTGTAGGCCGGGAAGAAGAAGGTCAGCGAGGTCGGCAGGGGCCGGGCCATCGGATCAGTACGCGTTGCGGTGGAAGAAGATCCGCAGGAAGGTCAGGACCAGGATCTTGAAGTCGAAGGCCAGGCTCCAGTTCTCGACATAGTAGGAGTCGTAGATCGTGCGCTGCTCGATCGAGGTCTCCTGGCGGAGGTCGTTGACCTGGGCCCAGCCGGTGATCCCCGGCGGGACCTCGTGGCGGCGGACGTAGCCGGGGACCTCGGCCGAGAACTGGGAGACGAAGTGGGGCCGCTCGGGGCGCGGCCCGACCAGGCTCATCTCGCCCCGGAAGACGTTGAATACCTGGGGGATCTCGTCGAAGCTGGTCCGGCGCAGGAAGCGGCCGACGCGGGTCAGGCGGGGGTCGTCGCGCTGGGCGAAGACCGGGCCCGACCGGGCCTCGGCGTGGTCCACCATGGAGCGGAACTTGAAGGCCACAAAACGCCGCTCGCCCCGCCCCACCCGCTCCTGGCGGTAGACCACCGGGCCCGGCGAGTCCAGCCTGATGGCCACCGCGATGGCCGCCATGACCACCGCCCCGGGCAGCATCAGGACCGCGCCCACGGCCACGTCGAAGGCCCGCTTGAGGACCAGGTTGAAGCCCACCAGGCGGTTGCGCCTGACCCCCACCAGGGGGATGCCGTCGATGTCGTCGGCGACCACCCCGCTGGTCAGCACCTCCAGCAGGTCGGAGACGATCTTGAACTCGACGTGGACGTCGTCGCACTGGTTGATCAGCCGCAGGATGGCGCGGTGGTCGGGCTTGGCCAGGGCCACGAAGACCTCGTCGATCCCGTGCCGGTGGATCAGCCGGCAGAGCTCCTGGCTCTCGCCCAGG
Organism: Candidatus Dormiibacterota bacterium; assembly: GCA_035938695.1. Classification (GTDB taxonomy): domain Bacteria; phylum Chloroflexota; class Dormibacteria; order DASZGP01; family DASZGP01; genus DASZGP01. The sequence goes on from DASZGP010000235.1 coordinate 13,594, forward strand.
ACCGGGTGGCCGTGGTAGTCGTCGCCCTCGGGCAGGCTGTCGTCGATCACCCCCACGATCTCGTAGCCGTAGTGGGGGAACATCTGGAGCCGGCCGATCAGGGCGTCGGCGCCGCCGCCGGTGCCGACCACCACCGCCCGGGTGGTGCCCAGGCCCCGGCGCCGCAGGGCGGCCAGGGCCAGCCGCATCAGCAGGCGGTAGGCCAGGATCAGGACGACGGCGACCGCGCCCAGGTAGAAGACCACCAGGCGGGAGTAGGAGAAGCCCCGGTAGAGGGCCATCGCGGCCAGCAGCAGCACCGCGCCGATCCCGATCGCGCCCACCACCCCGTAG
>DASZGP010000236.1:0-7289 GCA_035938695.1 Candidatus Dormiibacterota bacterium
CCGGGGTCGCGCCGGGTCGTGGCCCAGCGGGAGCGGACGGCCCGGGTCGCGACGGCCGCCAACGGCGGCGGCCCGGAGGTCGCCACCGCCGAGGTGGCCACCCCGACCCGGCGCCGGGGCGAGACCGGCCAGCGGTCCAACGGCACCGCCAACCACGCCCGCGGCGCCCGGATCGGCGACGCCGGGCTGGACGCCTTCACCCAGCTCGCCGGCGCCGACGACGACTGGCGCGACAACGAGTTCGCGGCCCGGATCCTGGGCGCGAAGCTGCTCGACCGCCTGGCCAGCGGCAGCTTCGAGCAGCGCGACCCCGACTTCATCCGGGAGAACCTGCCCCTGACCTGGCTGGCGGCCGCGATCTGGTTCCGGGCGTCGGTGGAGGGCATGGAGAACCTGCCCAGCGTGGGCCCGGCGCTGGTGGTGGGCAACCACAGCGGCGGCAACTACATCCCCGACAGCTTCATCCTGGGCATGGCCTTCGCGACCTACTTCGGGGCCGAGCGCCCCTGGTACGCCCTGACCCACTCCGCCGCCATGGCGATGCCGTTGATGGGTCGCCTGCTGCGCGCCTTCGGCTCCATCCCGGCCTCCCCGGCCAACGCCGAAGAGGCCTTCCGGCGCGGCGCCTGCGTCCTGGTCTACCCGGGCGGCGACATCGAGACCTACCGGCCCTGGGGCGAGCGCAACAAGATCAAGCTGGCCGGCCGGATGGGCTTCGTCCGCACCGCGCTGAAGAACCGGGTTCCGCTGGTCCCGGTGGTCAACATCGGCAGCCACGAGACCGGCATCTTCCTCAGCGACGGCCAGTGGCTGTGCAGGCTGCTGGGGCTGGACAGGCGCTTCCGGATCAAGGCCACCCCGATCCAGGTCGGCCTGCCCTGGGGGATCTGGGCCACCGACTTCCTGCCCCGGCTGCTGCTCCCGGCCAAGATCGGGCTGCGGGTGCTGCCGGCGATGGACTTCCCCCGCACCGGTCCCGACGCCGCCGCCGACGACGCCTACGTCCGGGAGTGCTACGACCGGGTGGTGGCGGTGATGCAGGAGAACCTCGACGAGATGGCCGCCAGGCGCCGCTGGCCGATCATCGGCTAGGCGATGAAGAGCCGCGCCTCGCGTAAGTCGACGCGATGAAAGTCGAGGAGAAGATCCAGGTCGCGGCCAGCCCGGCCGAGGCCTTCGCCAAGTTCAGCGAGGTGACCCTGATCACCTCCCTGCTGAGCGGCCTGATGGACTGCTACCCGACCTCCGAGCCCAACCGCTTCCGTACCGTCATCCACACCGGACCGGCCCCCATCGGCGGGGAGATCGAGATCGAGTTCTGGCCCGAGAGCGGCACCGTGGTCTGGCACTCCACCAAGGGCCTGCAGCAGCTCGGACGCCTGCTGGTGCGGCAGCGCCCGGTGGGCTCGGAGGTCGTGCTGCGGGTCTACTGGCACCTCGACGGCGGGGTCGTCTCGCGCCTGGCCGAGCTGGCCGGCGCGGTCATCGTCAGGCGCTTCGCCCGCGAGGCGCTGGACCGGCTGCGGCGCTCGATCGAGGCCATGCCCCCGCGGCGCCGGGTGGCCAGCCCCGCCTGAGACCAGGCGGGCGGGACGGCGCCGAACGCCGCCCCACCCGCTCCGATCGGGTCAGCAGCCCGGCGAGAGGCGGCACATCCGCAGGCTGTACCACAGCGGGCAGAGGTGCGTGAAGGTGGTCAGGCAGTCCTGGCCCGACGCCGGAGTCGAGGCCCCGCCGTCGGCGGCCCCCAGCTCGGGGCCGGTCAGGCTGCGCAGGGTCTCGCGGTTGACGGCCAGCCGGCGCTTGAGCGCGGTCACAGCGTGCACACCGGGGTCAGCAGGCAGAACTGCGGCTGCGCCTGGCTCCAGAGCCCCGGGCAGATGGCCGAGGTGGTGGCACCGCCGGCGGCCCCCTGGGCCTCCACACCGGTCAGCTCGCGGACGGTCTCGCGGCTGACCCCGAGCCTCACCCTGGCGGCCGTCACGCCAGGCACAGGTTGCCGGTCTGCTGGCACAGGACCGCCTGCTCGGTCCACCAACCACAGGGGTTGCTGGGGCCGAACGTACCGCCGGCGGCCTCCCGGGCCTGCTCCGCGCTGAGCTCGCGGACGGTCTCGCGGCTGAGCGCGAGGGAACGCCGAGACATCTTCATGTAATGCACCCTTCCATCCGGTCCCTGGCCTTCCGACCCGGCGCCGACCGGCCAGCGCGGGGTCCGCGACCGCAGATCTCCGGCCGCAAGCGCCATTCTGCCACAGCCGGACGGCGCCCCCGCCGCCGGCCGGCGGTCAGCCGACCGAGACCACCTCGACGATGAAGACCAGCGTCGCCTTGGGTGGGATCACGCCGCCGAAGCCGCTGTCGCCGTAACCCAGGTCGGAGGGGATGATCAGCTTGCGCCGCCCGCCGACCTTCATCCCCACGACACCCTGGTCCCAGCCCTGGATCACCTTGCCGGCGCCGAGGGCGAAGGAGAAGGGGGTGCCGCGGTCGCGGGAGCTGTCGAACTTGGTGCCGTCAGTCAGCCAGCCGGTGTACTGCACCGTGACATTGGCGCCGGCCTGGGCCAGGGGACCGCTGCCGACCGCCAGGTCGACGTACTCCAGGCAGCCCGGCAGCGCCTGCACGGTACCGCTGGCGTTGAAGTCGTCAGGACCCACCTTGGCGACTCCTGCCACGTTGGGATTGGCCGGCGGCGACGAGCAGGGCGATGGCGCGGGCGTGGCGTCCGACGAACCCAGCCCGCCCGAGACGTTCTGGAAGACCTGGCTCGACCCGTTCGAACCGCCGCCGCCGGCCACCCCGCAGGCCGCCAAGCCGGCCACCAGCAGCACCCCGCACGCGCTCCCGAGCCATCGGTTCACCCGCCAAGTTTCGCGGCGGCGTCAACTCGCCGCCTGCCTGCGGTTCTTGACGAAGTCCACCAGCACGTAGTCCCCCAGCCGCTGGCTGTTGACGAAGAAGGCCCGCCCCCGGTTCATCCGGGTCAGCTCCTTGATGAAGTTGCGCAGGTAGTGGTTGGTCTCGAGCATGAAGCAGTTGATGGTGATCCGGTTCTGGGTGCAGCGGCGGACCTCCTGGAGGGTGCGGCTGAAGGTCTCCTCCACCGGCGGGTAGGCGAAGACCACCACGCCGCGGTCGTCGAGGTGGGCGGTGGGCTCCCCGTCGGAGACCATGATGATCTGCTTGTTGGCGCCAGTGTGCTTGCTCAGCAGCTGGCGCGCGCGCATGAAGCCGGCCTGCATGTTGGTGCCGTAGACGCACTCCATCGAGGAGAGCTGGGGCAGGTGGTCGTGCTTGATCTCCCGGGCCCGGTCGCTGAAGCCGATGATGTAGAGGGTGTCGCGGGGGAACTGGGCGTGGATCAGCTGCTCCAGGGCCATGGCCATCTTCTTGGCGGCGTAGAAGTTGCCCCGCAGCGGCATCGAACGCGACATGTCGAGCATCAGCACGGTGGCGGCCTGGGACGAGGCGTCGACCTTGTAGACCTCGAAGTCCTCGACCCCCATCTGGGGGATGCGGGTGCCGCGCGGGGTGAGCCGGCCGGGATCGCCCTCCTGGCCGCCCCGGCGGATGGAGTTCATCACGGTGCGCTCGACGTGGAGCCGGAAGGGGTCGCCGAACTCCCAGGCCTTGGTGTCGTCGGCGGCCTCCACGCCGGGGCCGACCTCGTGCAGGTCGTGGCCCCCGATACGGTCCCGCTTGAGGTTGGCGAAGAGGTCGCGGAGGGCCTTCTGGCCGATCCGCCGGACGCCCTGGGCGGTCAGCCTGAGCCCCTCCTCGCCGCGCTCCAGGTAACCCTGGTCCTCCATCTCCTGGACCAGCTGGTTGAGCCGGTCGACGGCCCGGGCCGAGTCCTCGCCGAGGGTGTCGGCGATCTCCTGGCGCCTGTCCGGCGGCAGCGGTTGGCCGCGGTAGGTGTCGCGCAGGGCGCGCTCCATGCCGTCGAGGCGGCTGAGGTCGCCGATCACCTCCAAGGCGCCCCCGAAGGGCAGGCTCTCCTCGCCGAAGAAGGAGTAGCGGCTGCCCAGCCGCCGCCGCGGGCTCTGCGAGGCCAGGTGCCGGCCCAGCTCGGCGAGCTCCTCCTGGAGGCCGCTGTCGGACATCAGGGCCTCCATCATCTGGCCCAGCTGCCGCCGCTGCTCCGGCGACAGCGACTGGATCATCGACTCCATCTTCTCCATCTGCTCGCGCATGTGCTGGAGGAGCTCGTCGAGGTCGCGGGGCTTGGGGTCGCCGAACATCTCGCCGTGCTTGGCCATGAACTGGTCGAACTCCGGCTCCCGCCCGGCCTCGCGGTCGCGGATCATCTGGTTGAGGTCGTGCAGCATGGCCTTGATCCGCGACATCGACTCCGGCGACATGTCCCGCATCCCGGCGTCGAGGTTCTTGAAGTAGGTCTCGGCGACCTGCTGCTGGAGCTCGTCCATCAGCTCCCGGTACATGCCCTCGGCGGTGGGGTCCATCCACTCGTAGTCCTGGAGCCGCTTGAGCGCCGTGCCGGCCTCGGGCGGCAGCTTGTCGAGCTGGTCGCGGTGCTGCTGGGCGACCCGCTCCAGGATGCGCCTGGCGCTCTGACCTTCGGCTCCGCTGCCCTCGGCGTTCTCGAGGCGGTCGGTGATGCCCTTGCGCTCGGTCGCCAGGATGCGGTCGAGCCGCTCGGTGATGTCGTCGAAGACGCCTTCGAGGTTGTAGCGGTTGAGCTGCTCCAGGCGGCGGCGGCGGAGCTGCTCGACCAGCTCCTCGATGCCCCGCATCCGCTCGCCCTGGGGGTTGCGCCAGCCCGAGCTGAGCACGCGTCGCAGCGCGAACTCGAAGTCGCTGCCGGCGAAGATGTCCTCGGCGACGCGGTCCATGACCGCCTCGGGGTCAGCCGGGAGCGGCTCCTGGGTGCCGTCCCAGGCGGAGTAGGCGGCGCTGCGAGCGAAGCGGCTGCCGTTCACCTCGGGAGGTCCGCCCCTCAGCCTCCGTAGACCGAGCCGCCGGCGCCGCCGTGCGACTTGTTGAGGCGCTTGCCCAGGTGCAGCCCCTCGAGCACCAGCTCGAAGACGGACGCGGTCATCGCCGGGGTGGCCTTGACCTTCAGCCGGCCCAGCGCCACCCCCACCTCGGGGAAGCTCTCGGCCTCGGCCGCGTAGTCGGCGGCGAGGCGGCGGTCGGAGGTCTCGAAGACGTGCCCGCCGTCGAAGCGCGAGACCAGGTCGGCGAAGTCGCCGGGGTCGAGGTGGCGCCGGAACACGTTGGCCACGGCGGTCCGGCTGAGCTTCTCCAGGAGCGCCTCGTCGTCGGCCTCCTCGTAGCTCTCCAGCTCGATCTTGCCCAGCGTCGAGGGCGCGATGCTGGCCAGGTCGCTGATCCGGGGCACCGCCTCGCCCTCGCCGTTGCGGATCGCCCGCCGCAGCGCGTTGGCGATGATGTTCTCCTGGTTGGCGATGGTCACGCGCACCGAGACCCCGCTGGACTGGTTGACCTGGGGGTGGCGCCGGGCCAGGTGGGTGATCTCGGCCACCAGCTCCTCCATGAAGGCCGGCATCCTGACCTTGGTCTCGAAGTCGTCGAAGCCGCGGCGCTCGGTGCGGACGATGTCCACCTCGTGGGCCACGGTGGGCGGGTAGTGGGTGCGGATCTGGGCTCCGAAGCGGTCCTTGAGCGGGGTGATGATGCGGCCCCGGTTGGTGTAGTCCTCGGGGTTGGCGGAGGCCACCACGAAGACGTCCAGGGGGAGGCGGATGCGGTAGCCCCTGATCTGGACGTCGCGCTCCTCCATCACGTTGAGCAGGCCCACCTGGATGCGCTCGGCGAGGTCGGGCAGCTCGTTGATGCAGAAGATGCCGCGGTTGGTGCGGGGCACCAGGCCGTAGTGGATGGTCAGCTCGTCGGAGAGGTAGCGGCCCTCGGCCACCTTGACCGGGTCGACCTCGCCGATCAGGTCGGCGATCGAGGTGTCGGGGGTGGCCAGCTTCTCGGCGTAGCGGTCGTCGCGGTGCCACCAGGAGATCGGGGTGGCGTCGCCCTGGGCGGCGGTCTTCTCCCGGCACTCGCGGCAGGCCGGCTCGTAGGGGTTGTCGTTGATCTGGCAGCCGGCGATCGCCGGGACCAGCTCGTCGAGCAGGTTGACCATGGCCCGGATCAGGCGCGACTTGGCCTGGCCGCGCTCGCCCAGGAAGACGATGTCCTGCCCCGCCAGGATGGCGTTCTCGACGTGGGGGATGACGGTCTCCTCGTAGCCCACGATGCCCGGGAAGAGCTCCTCGCCGGCCGCGATCTTGCGGACCAGGTTGCGCCGCATCTCGGTCTTGATGTCCGGCACCTGGTACTCGGACTTCCGCAGCTCGCCGATGGTGCTTGGTCGGTTCATCCGTCTCCTCGCTGTGGGGCTCGTCCCTGGACCCACTATAGCCCGGGCGGGAGCGGCGGCCCGGCCATCCGGGGAGGCCGGCCCACCGGCGGGCGCGGTGCCCCTACGATAGAGGCTGAATGGCCGATTCGAGATCGCGGAGCGCCGAGCAGGTCAGGCTGCTGGCCTACGGCCGCACCGGCGCCCGCAAGCCCGCCGAGACCCAGAAGCTGCTCGACTGGTACCGCCAGATGTACCTGATCCGGCGCTTCGAGGAGGCGGCGGCGGAGATGTACGCCCTGGGCAAGGTCGGCGGCTTCCTGCACCTCTACATCGGGGAGGAGGCGGTGGCGGTCGGCGCGATGGCCGCGCTCCAGCCCCAGGACCACCTCCTGACCCACTACCGCGACCACGGCTACGCCCTGGCCCGGGGCTCCGACCCCGGCGCGGTGATGGCCGAGCTGTTCGGACGGGCCACCGGGGTCACCAAGGGCATGGGCGGCTCGATGCACCTGGTCGACGCCGAGCGCAACTTCTGGGGCGGCCACGCCATCGTGGGCGGCCACATCGTCATCGCGCCGGGTCTCGCGCTGGCGGCGGTGATGCAGAAGCAGAAGCGCGTCGTGCTCGACGTGTTCGGTGACGGAGCCACCGCGATCGGCGAGTTCCACGAGGGCGTCAACTTCGCCGCGATCTGGAACCTCCCCGTTGTCTTCCTGGTCGAGAACAACCTGTACGGTATGGGCGCCAGGCCCGAGGAGCAGTTCAAGGTCCCCGAGATCTATCGCCGCGCTCAGGCTTACGGCATCCCCGGCGAGCGGGTCGATGGCATGAGCGTGGTCGAGGTCAACCGCGTCGTTGGCGAGGCGGTGGAGCGGGCGCGAGGCGGCGGTGGCCCGACGATCGTCGAGGCGATCACCTACCGCTTCCGCGGTCACTCGATGGCCGACCCC
>DASZGP010000237.1:0-8895 GCA_035938695.1 Candidatus Dormiibacterota bacterium
TTGGCCTCGCTCATCACCAGCACCGCAGCCGCGCCGTCCGAGATCTGACTGGAGTTGCCGGCGGTGATCATGCCATCGGGCTCGAACGCGGGCGCGAGCGACGCGATCCTGTCGTAGGTGGTATCCCGGCGGGGACCCTCGTCGGTGTCGAAGACGAACGAGCTCCCGTTGTCCTTGACCTCGACGGGGACGATCTCCTTCTTGAAGCGACCTTCGTCGATCGCGGCCACGGCCTTGAGGTGGCTCTGGTAGCCGAAGCGGTCCTGCTGCTCACGGGTGATTCCGTACTTCTTGGCCACGCGGTTCGCGCTGAGGCCCTGGGGAATGATCTCGTAGAGGTCAGCCAGCCTGGGGCTGATGGGCCCCTTGCTGTCACCGAAGGGATCCGGGTTGAGCATCGCGTCGGAGCCCATGGGAACCCGGCTCATCGACTCCACCCCGGATCCGATCACGATGTCCATGGCGCCGGAGGCGACGGCCTGCGCGGCGAAGTTGACGGCCTGCTGGCCCGAGCCGCAGAAGCGCTCGACGGTGGTGCCAGGCACCTCCTTGGGGAAGCCCGCGATCAGCGCGCCCTCGCGCGCCATGTTCATCGACTGCTCGCCCACCTGGGAGACGCAGCCGGCGATGACGTCCTCGACCAGGGCCGGATCGACCTTGGCGCGGCCCACCAGCTCCTTGAGGGCGACCGCCAGGAGGTCGTCGGGGCGGACCCTGCTGAGCACGCCGTTGCGCTTGCCGACCGGCGTGCGGACCGCGTCGACGATGAATGCCTCGCCCATCGAACCTCCTGCGCCGGACGGCCGGCGTCGCGAAAAACTGACTGGATCGTCATCTTACAACCAAGCCGGGCCGCCCGATCTTCCCCTCCCCCGCACAAAAGGAAGAAGGGCCCCGCGACGGCGGAGCCCTTCGATCCAGAATCCCCACGCCGGCCCGGGGGCCGGCGACCGGTCAGCGCGCTACTTGGAGCGGCGCGCCCACTTGGTCTTCTTGAGCATCTTCTTGTGCTTGTGCTTGCGCATCTTCTTGCGCCGCTTCTTGATCACTGAGCCCAAGCGAAGATTCTCCCAACTCGAAGTGGACGGGCGCGCGCCGATCGTCGGCGCAGCGGGGAACGGATTGTAGCAGCCATACCCGGCAGCGCACATCCGGGCCGGCGGCGCGTGGCCGGCCGGGCCGCGAGATCAGCCGCCGGGCGTCGTCGACGGGGTGGGCCCCGGGCTGGCGCCGCCGGGACGCAGCAGCTTGTCCCGGATCACGGAGCGCAGGCCGGTCTCGCTGATCTGGCCGATGATCCGGTCCCGCACCACCCCGCCGGCGTCGATCAGGATGGTGCTGGGCGGCGCGTCGACCTGGTAGGCGAACTCCAGCCGGCCGGCCTGGTCGAAGACGCTGGGGTAGGGCATCTGGAACTCGTCGCGGAAGACCTTGGCCTGGTCGACCTCGTCGCGGACGTCGACCCCGACCAGCCTGACGCCGCTCCCCGAGAGGTCGGCGGCGATCTTGGTCAGGCCCGGCTGCTCGGCCCGGCAGGGCCCGCACCAGGCGGCCCAGAAGTCGAGCACCACGGGCTGGCCCTTGAAGTCGGCGAGGCTGATCGGCCTGCCGTCGAGGGTGGTGCCGCTGAAGGCCGGCGCGGCGTGGCCGATGACCGCCGAGGAGGTGTCGGCGCCGTTCAGAGGGCCCTGCAGGGAGCAGCCCGAGAGCACCCCGAGCGAAAGCAGGACAAGGGCCGCCAGCCGCCTCATCGCCGGGCCGTCAGGCGACCGCCGTCAGCGGGCGTAGGAGTGGAGGCCGACGATCCAGAGGTTGACGAAGTAGAAGGTCGCCAGCACCGAGACGAAGCCCAGCGCGGCGATCGCGGTGGTCCGGTAGCCGCGCCAGCCGCCGATCGCGCGGGCGTGGAAGTAGATGGCGTACACGATCCAGGTGACCGCGGCCATGATCTCCTTGGGGTCGTTGCCCCACCAGCGGCCCCAGGCGTGCTCGCCCCAGACGGCGCCCATCATCACCCCGAAGGTCCAGAGCGGGAAGCCGATCAGGACCATCCGGAAGGCCAGGCGGTCGAGGGTCTCGGGCTCCGGCAGCCAGGCGGTCAGCACCTGCAGCGCCCGGGGGCCGGTGGCCACCGTGGCCGCGCCCGGCCCGGCCGGGGCGTAGGCGTAGCGCGGCCCGCTGGCCAAGACCAGCCGGTGCCCGCCCACCGCCCAGGCCTTGAGCAGCGCGGCCAGGCTGAAGAAGAAGGTGAAGCTGAGCAGCGCCGAGCTGGTCACCATGCTGGTGACGTGGATCTTGAGCCAGTAGGAGTTGAGCGCGGGGATCAGGCCCTCGGGCCGCACGTAGAGCGCCTGGCCCACGCCCATCAGGGCCACCGCGCCGATCATCACCAGCCCGCCGATGTACTGGGTCCGCCAGAAGAGCGAGCTGACCAGGAAGAAGGCCACCATCACCAGCACCATCTGCGAGGTGTACTCGTACATGTTGCTGAGCGGGTAGTGGCCGTCGCCGGCCCAGCGCAGGGCGTAGGAGCCGAGGTGGGCGGCCAACCCGGCGGCGGTGACCGCCATCGCCACCCGGGTGATCCAGACCCGCCCGAAGCCGGCGCCGACGAAGTACAGCGGCATCGACACGAAGTACGCCACGGCGGCCGCCGCGAAGAGGCTCTGTGAGTTGTGTTCCATGCCCGCCGCCGATTATAGGTTCGGCCCCGGTGAGAGCCGGCGATCCGAGATTGGCTCAGCCGGCCACCTTGCGGTGACCGGCCTTGCCGTTTGGTGGAAGGGAGGGGCGGACGCTTGCAACCGCCTGGCTCCCCGCCTGCCAAGCGCGCCGCGCGGACCCGCTGGGAATCCGCGACGGCCTGGCTGTTCCCTCTCTTCTGATGTCGGCCCCGCCGCCGGCGGACCCCGCGGCTTGTCGGTTCGGTGACCTCAACTGTAGGGCCCGCGTATACCCCGCACAAGAGCCGGGAGGGGCACACTTTTGGCCGATTCCTGTATTCATCGCACAACCATGCCGCCCGAATGGGCCAATTTCGGTTGCCAGCGCCAGTTGACAGCCTGGCTAGAGGTCGATCAGGTCCACCAGCTCGGCGGCGTACCCGGTGTAAGCCGCCGGGCTGAGCTCCAGCAGCCGGCGCTGGTCGGCCGGCGCCAGGCCCAGGCCGCGGACGAAGTCCGCCAGCGTCTCGGCCGTGACCCGCTCGCCCCGGGTCAGGTCCTTGACCCGCTCGTAGGGCTCGGGCACGCCGGCCTTGCGCATCACCGTCTGCACCGCCTCGCCCAGGGTCTCCCACTGGCCCTCGAGGTCGCGGGCGATGGCGGCCTCGTCGGGGGCGACCCGGTCGACGCCGCGCAGACAGGAGAGGATCGCCAGGTAAGAGTGGCCCAGGCCGACCCCGATGTTGCGCAGGGCCGAGGAGTCGGTCAGGTCACGCTGCATCCGGGACACCGGCAGCCGGGTCGCCAGGTGTCCCAGCACGGCGCTGCTCATGCCGGCGTTGGCCTCGGAGTTCTCGAAGTCGATGGGGTTGACCTTGTGGGGCATGGTCGACGACCCGACCTCTCCTCTGACCACCCGCAGGCGGAGGTAGCCGAGGCCGATGTAGGCCCACATGTCGGCGTCGAAGTCGGCCAGGATGGAGTTGAAGCGGACCAGGTTGTGGAAGACCTCGGCCAGGAAGTCATGGGGCTCGATCTGTGTGGTCAGCGGGTTCCAGGCCAGGCCCAGGCCCTCGACGAAGCGGCGCGAGATCTCCAGCCAGGGTGCGTCGGGATAGGCCACGCGGTGCGCTCCCAGGGTGCCCACCGCGCCGTTGAGCTTGCCCAGGTACTGCCGCTCCCGGAGCGCTGCGGCCTGGCGCCGCCAGCGCCGGGCGAACACCGCCAGCTCCTTGCCCAGGCTGGTCGGGGTCGCCGGCTGGCCGTGGGTCCGCGCCAGCATCGGCAGCGCGCGGTGCTCGACGGCCAGTGCCGCCACCGCATCGATCAGCCGGTCGGCCGCCGCCAGCCACTCCCCCACCCCGGCCCTGAGCATCAGGGCGTAGGCCAGGTTGTTGACGTCCTCCGAGGTGCAGGCGAAGTGGACGAACTCTCGGTATGGCTCCAGGGGGGTGCCCGCCAGCCGCGCCTTGAGCCAGTACTCGACGGCCTTGACGTCGTGGTTGATGCCGGCCTCGATCGCCGCGATCTCGACGGCCTCGGCGGCGCCGAAGCCGGTCACCAGCCCGCGCAGCCAGGCCTGGGTCGAAGCGTCGATCGGCGGCAGCTCGGTGATCTCGGGCCGCTCCGAGAGGTGGATCAGCCACTCCACCTCGACGTGGAGGCGGTTGCGGAAGAGCGCCAGCTCCGAGAGGTGGGCGGCGATCGGCGCCAGCCTGGCCCGGTAGCGGCCGTCCACCGGCGAGAGCGCCGTGAGCCGCTCGAGGTCAGTCATCGGAGATGGCCACCGCGCTGCGAAGTATAGATAGGAGGTGGACCACGACGCCCCGAGGTGCGCCGGGGCATCATTGTGTGGACCGCAAGGCATACACGCTGGGAGGGAACCCATGAGCCAGACCACGCAGAGGATCTCGGCCGCCCACGCCGGCACCGTCGGCGTCGGGCGCTACACCGTCAACCGCCTCGGCTACGGCGCGATGCGGATCACCGGCGACGGCATCTGGGGGCCGCCCGCCGACCGCGACGAGAGCCTCCGGGTGCTGCGCCGGGCACTGGAGCTGGACGTCAACTTCATCGACACCGCCGACGCCTACGGGCCGGAGGTCAGCGAGGAGCTGATCGCCGAGGCCCTCCACCCCTACCCCGAGGGCCTGGTGGTGGGGACCAAGGCCGGCCTGGTGCGGCCGGGGCCGGGCCACTGGGAGCCTGACGGGAGTCCCGACCACCTGCGCCAGGCGGTGGAGGGCAGCCTGCGCCGGCTCCGGGTCGACCGCCTCCAGCTGCTGCAGTTCCACCGGCCCGACCCCAAGGTGCCCTTCGCGGAGTCGGTGGGCACCCTGGTCGAGCTGCAGCGCCAGGGCAAGATCGAGCACATCGGGCTCTGCAACGTCGGCCGGCGGCAGCTCGAGGAGGCGCTCGGGCTGACCCCGATCGTCTCCGTGCAGAACCGCTACAACCTCACCGACCGCGACTCCGAGGCGGTGGTCGACGCCTGCCAGGAGCAAGGCATCGCCTTCATCCCCTGGTTCCCGCTGGCCAGCGGCCGGATCACCGAGGCCGGCGGCGCGCTGGACCAGGTGGCCGGGCGCCACGGCGCCAGCGTCGGCCAGGTGGCCCTGGCCTGGCTGCTGCACCGGGCCCCCGTGATGCTGCCGATCCCCGGCACCTCCAAGGTGGCGCACCTGGAGCAGAACGTCGCCGCCGCGGGGCTGAAGCTGGACGCGGCCGACATGGAGGCGCTGGAGCGGGCGGCGGCCTGAGCCCAGGCCAGGGGCCGTCGAGTACTCCAGGATCACCGCCGACGTCACGCGCATGAGCCTGCGGGCTCTGGCCGAGACGGCCGAGGCGATCAGCGGCACGGGCTCCAAGCTGGAGAAGGTCAGACTGCTGGCCGAACACCTGCGCCGGCTCGACGACCGCGAGCTGCCGCTGGCCGTCACCTTCATGACCGGCCGGGCGCTGCCGCCCTCCGACCCCCGGGTGCTCAACCTCGGCGGGGCGGCCATCAGCGCGGCGATCGAGACCCTCAGCGGGATGGACTCCGCCGCGCTGAGCGCCGCCTACCGGCGCAACTGGACCCCGGCGACTGGGCCTTCGAGGTGCTGCGGAGCCGCACCAGCCCGGAGCCGGTCGGCCTGCTCGACCTGGCCGAGGCCGTCGACGCGATCGAGGCCGCCGCTCCCGGAGCCAAGGCGGAGACCCTGGTGGCGCTGCTCCGGCGCCTCGACCCCCTGGCGCTGAAGTACGTGGTCAGGATGCTGGCCTCCGACCTCCGCATCGGCCTCCGGGACGGCCTGGTCGAGGAGGCCATCGCGCTGGCCTTCGGCGTCCCGGCGGCCGGCGTGCGGCGGGTCCACATGCTCACCGGGGACCTCGCGGCGGCGGCCGTGGTGGCCCGCCGGGGGGAGGTGGCCGGCGCCACCCTCGCGCTCTTCAAGCCGATCCGCTTCATGCTCGCCAGCGCGGTGGCGACGCCGCAGGAGGCCATCGCCAGGGTCGCCACCACGCCGGCCTGGACCGAGGAGAAGTATGACGGCGTGCGCTGCCAGCTCCACCGCCGGGGTCAGCTGGTGGCGCTCTACTCCCGGGACCTGCGCGAGACCACCGCGTCCTTCCCGGAGATCGCCGAGGCCGCCGCGACCCTGGGCCCCGACCTGCTCCTCGACGGCGAGGTCCTGGGCCACCGCGACGGCCGGGTGCTGCGCTTCGGCGAGCTGCAGCGCCGGCTCGGCCGCAGGGTGGTCGGGGCCCGGCTGCGGGCCGAGGTGCCGCTGGTCTTCGTGGCCTTCGATCTGCTGTACGTCGACGGCGAATCGCTGCTCGACCACCCGCTCCGGGAGCGCCGCGCCCGGCTCGAGGCGCTGGGCCTGGAGCCGCCCTTCCTGCTCGCCCGCCAGGAGAGCGCCACCGACGCCGCCGACCTCGAACGGATCTTCGCCGAGACCCGCGAGCGGGGCAACGAGGGCCTGATGCTGAAGAGCCCCGAGAGCGCCTACACCCCCGGCCGCCGCGGCCTGGCCTGGCTCAAGCTGAAGCGCCCGCTGGCCACCCTGGACGTGGTGGTCACCGCCGTGGAGTGGGGCCACGGCCGGCGCAAGGGGGTGCTCTCCGACTACACCTTCGCGGTCCTCGACCAGGCCGCCGGCACCCTGGTCGACATCGGCAAGGCCTACCGGGGCCTGACCGACGCCGAGATCGCCACCATGACCGAGCACTTCCTGGCGGCGACCACCGCCGACAACGGCTGGCGCCGGACGGTGCGGCCGGACACCGTCATCGAGGTCGCCTTCGACTCCATCCAGCGCTCCCAGCGCCACGCCAGCGGCTTCGCCCTGCGCTTCCCCCGGATCGTCCGCCTCCGCCCCGACAAGGCGCCCAGCGAGATCGACACCCTGGCCACCGTGGCCGAGCTGCACCACCGGTTCTTCGGCGCCGAGGGTCCGGCCCTGGAGGCGGTCGCGGAGACCTGACCCCCCGCGCGGCGCGGGCAAACAGCCGTTCTGCTATGCTTCGGCAATCGCGGTCCCAGATGGACCGTGCGGCGTCTCCAACGTTCCTTGAGCCCGGCAGCAAGCCGGTGACCGTTGCGGTTCGCGAATCGAATCCCAACTCAAGGACCCAATTGGAGACACGTTGACCGAATCCTTCAAGGCGCTCGGACTGAGCGCACCCACCATCGACGGCCTCACACGCATGGGCATCACCGAGCCCACCCCGGTGCAGACCGAGTCGATCCCCCCGCTGCTGGCCGGCCGCGACGCGCTGGTCCAGGCCCCCACCGGCAGCGGCAAGACCGCCGCCTTCGTGATCCCCGCGGTCGAGCTGTGCGAGAAGATGGGCGACCGCACCCGCACCGTGGCGCTGGTCCTCTGCCCCACCCGCGAGCTGGCGACCCAGGGCGACGCCGTCGCCGAGGCCCTGCTCAAGCCCCACGGCTACCGCTCCGCCTGCCTCATCGGCGGCGTCGGCTACGAGAACCAGCGGGCCCAGCTCCGGCAGACCCCGCAGATCATCTTCGGCTCCCCCGGCCGGGTCATGGACTTCATCTGGGAGGGCCGCCTGGACGTCTCCCGGATCGGCATGGTGGTGATCGACGAGGCCGACGAGCTGCTCGACCAGGGCTTCGCGCCCGAGGTCATGAAGATCCTCTCCTACCTGCCGGTGGAGCGCCAGACCGTGCTGGTCTCGGCCACCCTCCCGGAGTGGGTCCAGGAGGTCGTCAGCCACGAGCTCAAGGACCCGGCGCGGATCGCCGTGGCCTTCGACGCCGAGGAGGACGGGATCGTCGAGCACCGCCTGGTGGAGACCACCTCGGCGCGCCGCTTCGAGGACCTCTGCCAGCTCATCAGGGAGCACGACGACGGCTCGGTGATCGTCTTCGGACGCACCAAGTGGGGCGTCGACAAGCTGGAGAGCCAGCTTCGCCGCGCCGGCATCGACTGCGAGGCGCTCCAGGGCAACATGAACCAGAACCAGCGCGAGCGCGCGCTGGACCGCTTCCGCGACCGCAAGGTGCGCGTGCTGGTGGCGACCAACGTCGCCGCCCGCGGTATCGACGTGCGGCACATCGGGATGGTGGTCAACTACGAGCTTCCGGAGTCGGCCGAGCTGCTGACCCACCGCATCGGCAGGACAGGAAGGATGGGCGCGACCGGCGTCGCCGTCACCCTGCTGACCCCAGAGGAGGAGACAAAGTGGCGCCGCCTGCGCCGCGGCGGCGCTCCGGACCTCCCACGCCACGAGACATGGACCCCAGCGGAGCGTACGGCGGCGGCCGCCATGCCCTCCGTGGACCGCTCTCGCCGGCGCCCCACCCGGTCGCCCTTCGGTCGCGCCTCCGCGCGCCCGGCCAATCGCTGATCGCGGCACATCGGCCGACGGTCAAATCACCTCAGGAGTAACCCAAATGAGTTTCCAGGACAAGACCCTTACCTGCCGTGACTGCGGCCAGCCCTTCGTCTTCACGTCGGGCGAGCAGGACTTCTACGCCACCCGCGGCCTGACCAACGAGCCCGGCCGCTGCCCCGACTGTCGCGCCGCCCGGCGTGGCCAGTCCGGCGGTGGTGGTGGCGGCGGCGACCGCGGTGGTCGCAGCCGTGAGATGTTCGACGTCATCTGCAGCAGCTGCGGCAAGCAGACCCAGGTGCCGTTCCAGCCCACCTCGGGCCGGCCGGTCTACTGCAGCGACTGCTTCAGCCGCCAGCCCCGCCGCTAGCCGGCCCCGCGCTGCCGG
>DASZGP010000238.1:0-9489 GCA_035938695.1 Candidatus Dormiibacterota bacterium
CGATACGAAGTAGACCTGCAGGCGGAGGCCGGTCGAGGCGGTCGGCGGCTCTCCTGATACCTGCATCAGCATGCCGTCGCCGCTGGCTGGCGCGGTGTAGGCGGCGTGGAACGGCGCGGCCAGGTAGCTGCCGGTCTGGGCCCGCAGGCCGGCGGGGACCGTGAAGGCATAGGCCGCCCCGGCGCGCGCCGTCCAGTGGCCCAGGACCCGGCCCTCGGCGTTCTCCACCGTCGCGCCGGCCCGCGCCAGGGCGGCGGCCACCGGCGCGCCGTCGGCCAGGGGACGGCTGGCGCCGACGTCGACGTTGACCCTGCCCCCGCCGGCGGTCCAGCCGGCGAACACCTGGATCGGATCGGCGGTGCGGAAGCTGACCCGGACCACCGCCTCGGCGCGCAGGAGGCCGCCCCGCCGCCGCACCACGATCGCGTGCCAGGCGCCCTGGCTGAGCGGAGTCGCGCCCACCGCCGCCCGCCCCGGGCCCAGCGCGCGGAGGGCGGCGGGGCGTCCGTCGACAAAGGCGCTGAGATCGCCGATCGCCTCGCCGGGGCTCAGGCCCAACGCCAGCTTGATCCCGGGGGACACGCCCTGGACACCACTGGTGAGCCGGACGCCATCGGCCAGCACCTCCGGGGTCGGACGATCGCGGGCCGGCAGCCAGAGCCAGGCCGCGCCGCCACCCAGCGCGATCGCGCCCACCAGCCCGACGGCGATGGCGCGACCGCGATTTCCGGCCAGGGCGACCGGCCTCAGTTGGGAGCGGGCTTGACGATCACCGTGGGTCTGATCCTAGAAGAGCGGCCGTGGCGCCGCCAACCGAGCTGGAGGCGCCGCCCGGAGTGGCCTGAGGCGCCGAGGCACCCCGCAACCGACCCGCCGCGTCGCTCCGGCCCAGATAGGCCGAGATCTCCCGGCCCGCCGCGGCGGCCCTGGCGCGGACGAGGTCGCCCGCCGGGGCCAGCCCTGGCGCCGGCCCTCGGGACGGCCCACCAACGTGTGCCGAGCCCTGATCCCCGCCCGGGTGGTCCACGGCCAGGACCGTCGCGGCCGCCGCCAGGGCGGCCCGCCGAGCCGGCCCGACCACCCTCCCGATGCCGGGCGCCGGCTGATGCATGGCACCGGCCGCCGCGTTGACGGTGATCGCGCAGGCCAGGAGCACCGGCGCGGCGTTGCCGGCGAATGCCCCCACGTGGGGCAAGACCATGATGCGAGCGGCCACACCGTTGCGGCGGCGGAGCAAGGAGGATCGTCCGGGCACCAGCGCCACAAGCTGCGCCCGCAGCCGCCGGACCCGGCTCCGGGCGCGCGAGAGGGCCATCATCACCGCCGTGGCGGTCATGCCGCGGCGGTCGGCGATCTCGGCGTGGCTGAGCCCGGCGGCCCGGGCAATCAGCAACGCCCGCTCGCGGGCCGACAGGCCCGCGCTGAGAACCCGCAGCGTCTCCCGGTCGATGACCAGGTCGTCCAACGCCCGCCCCGGAGCGGCGACGGTCGCCTCGAGGGCGGCCGATGGTCCCCGGCGGGCGCGCCGCCGGAGCTCGTCCCGGCACACGTTGACGGCGACCGCGGTGAGCAGGGCGGGAGGATTGGCGTGGTCGGCCCGGCACAGCCGGCCGGCAACCCGCGCGAAGGTGTCCTGGACCGCGTCCTCGGCGTCATCGCCGTTGCCGAGACGCGCCAGGCAGATCGCGAAGACCCGCTGACGCTCGGTCTGGTAGAGCCCTTCCAGGATCGTCACCAACGCCTTGGGCGCCAGGCCTCCCGACTCCACCGCGAACCCTGATTCCATGCCAAACCTCCCTTGTCCCGCCGCCGCCGAGCCAGGCGCCCGCGCGCGTGCACAGCACCCAGCGCGATGGCGGCCGTTTTGCTACACGGCGGTCTGCTAGGTTTGGGTTTCGGGCGACCTGGGACGGGGTGATCCATGCAGCGGGAGGCCAGGGCCACGGAGGTGGCCGAGCGGATCGGCATCGAGCAGCTGTTCGAGCGGGAGCACGACGGCATCCTGCGTCTGTGCCTGGCCATCCTCCGCAACCAGCACGACGCCGAGGAGGCGGCTCAGGAAGCCTTCGTCAGGGTGGTCCCACGCCTGGCCACGCTGCGGGGTGAGCCGGGCGCCTACCTGAATGTGGTGGCCCGCCGGATCTGCGCCCAGATGCTCAGGTCCTCGGCACGCTCGGTGCCGCTCGACTTCCGAGCCGCCAGCCAGGCCGACACGGAGAGCACGGCGGCCGCTCGCCACCTGCTGCGAAGGACCTGGGCCCACCACTCCACCCTCGACCGCACCCTGATCTTCGGCCGATACGCGGGCTACCGGTACGACGAGATGGCCAGACGGACCGGGCTGTCGGCCAAATCGGTCTCGGTCGGACTCCACCGGGCTCGGGTCCGGGCCCGGGCTCTCGGCGGCGCCATCACCTCGCTCCTGCCCGCCTTCCACGCCCTGCGGGCGCGGCTTCGGGGCCGCCCGATCAAGGCCGGTACCAGCGAGCGTTATTCACTGCCGATCCAATCCGCGGCCCTGGGCTGGTTCGCGATGGTCGTCGTGACCGTCCTCCTGGCGACGTCCGGGTCACCGCCCCCAGGACGACCCCCCCGACCCGAGCCCGCCGGCCGCGCGGCTCGGTCGGTGGCCCCACGCGGCGTCGCCGCGGCCCTCTCCTCGAGACCCGGGCCACCGGTCGGGACGGTCCCGCCGCCGGCGCCAGGGGCCCGGCAGGGACCGCCGGCTGGCGTGCTGCCGCCCGGGTTGATCGGGCCGGGCCCCGCCGAACAGCCCGAGGACGCCGTGATCGCCGGATTCTCCGTGTCGCCCAACTATGTCCACGATCACACCGTCTTCGCCTCGGGTACGACCGCCAGCGGCTGTGCCGCCAGGGCCTGCCCGGCCCTCTTCGTGAGCCATGACGGCGCCAGGTCCTGGGTGGCGCTGCCGGCCACGGGGTTCGTCGGCCACGCAATCCTCTTCCCGCCGACCTATCCGGCCGACCCCACCCTGTTCGCCGCCGGAACCGCCGGCCTGCTGCGGAGCGGCGACGGAGGCCTGACCTTCATCCCAGTGGCGCCGTTCGGGCCCGGGGCGGCCGTCGTCGACCCGGCGTCGGTCTCCGGGGACACTCAGGTCCTCATCGGTTCGGCGGCGATAGTCCGCTATCACGACGCCAACCGGGTGATGCAGCCCGAGCCCTTCCTCATCCCCAACACCCAGGGCTTCGACGACATGTCGTTCGCGCCGGTGTCCGGTGACCTGCCGGCGACCAGCGACATGGAGGACCCCAATCCGAGTCAGGGGTACGACGCGCTGCTCACCTCCTGCGGCGCGGGGCAATGCCAGCGCCAGCTGACCGTTCCCGCGTCGTCGGCGCTGGCCCTCGCCGGCACCCCAACCGAGCCGGGACACGGGTTGGTGATGGCTTGGTCCACCCTCTCCGTCTGGCTCTCCGGGACACCATCGCTGGCCTTCGCCAGGTTGACGCTGCCGGCGGCGGGACTGATCTCCGGTGCCGACCTGGCCCCCGGCGGCCGGCAGCTGACGGTGGCGCTGGCGTCGGCGTCGCATCCTTATATGCCGGTTCTCTACCGATCCCTCGATGGTGGCCAGACCTGGCAACGCCTGCCGGCGGCGGGCCTCGCCAAGATGGGCATGGTGACCCTGCTCAAGTACCTGCCGGACGGCCGCCTGCTGGCGGCCGTCACCGCGACTGCGGCATCCGGCCCGAACCTCGGCGTTGCCTGCTCGGAAGATGCCGGCCAGACCTGGACCCGCCGCTGCTGATCAGCTCACGGATGGACGTACTGGTAGACCAGCTCGCCGTCCAAGGTCACGTTCCCGATGCCACCGGCCACCGACCCCGCTGAGCAGAGGCCGCTCGTGTCGAGCGCCTTCATGACGAAGGTGCCATGCGCGACGAAGGGGGTTCCCAGGCTGCCGAGATCGACCGTGACCGCCGCACCGGCGACGGTCAGCTCACCCACGACTCCCAGAGTCCCCTCCGACCAGGACACCGTCCCGCCGGCCACCGCAACACCGGCCCCGCAGAGCTGCAGCGGCGTGGTGCTGAGGCTCAGACCCATGGTGATCACACCGTTACTGGAGGTGCAGTTGAACGAGGCCTCAAGGGCGGCGCTGCCATCGTTGCCGTACGTGAGATTCACGTAGCCGCCAAAAGCGGTGTTGCACGTCCCCGAAATTGGCCTCGGCAGGACCGGCTGCGCCCCGACCGGCGTGCTTCCCGCCGCGGCCATGACCACCAGTCCGGCGACCAACCCGAGTGCTCTCCCGAGAGGTCGAGGCAGGTTCCCTGGGCTGAGATGTTTCATATTGACCCCTTCCAATCTTGATGTTGGTGGCACATAACGCTTGGGAGCGGCGGACCTAACGGGTCAGGCACGCTCGACCGTGACCACCGCGTTGTAGTCGGGGATGCCGGCGCCGGGGGAGCGGCGGGTGCGGTCGAGGAGGACCTCGCCCTCGGGCCAGTGGACCTGGAGGTTGCCCGGGGTGACGTCGGCGATGAAGACCCGGCAGGCCAGGCGGCCGTTGTCGCTGACCAGGACCACCGGGTCGCCGTCGACCAGGCCCAGCCTGGCGGCGTCCGCGGCGCACATCAGGACGGCCTCGCGGTCGGCGCGGTTGAGCGGGTCGCGGCGCTGCTGGACCATGCTGTTGAACTGCTTGCCGCGGCGGGTGGCGACCCGGAAGCCGCCCTCCGCGAGCGCCGGACGGAGCGGTGGGGTGACCACCGAGAAGTGGGCCCGGCCATCGGGGGTGGGGAAGTTCCAGCCGGCGCAGAGGTGGGGGCCGCCGTACTGGAAGGAGTCGCCCTCCGCCCGCAGCGACGCGATCGGGGCATAGTCCGGGATCAGGCGGCCGATCTCCTCGCGGATGGCGGCGGTGCCGGCGAAGGAGACCCGGTCGGCGAGGTCGGGCCGGACCCGGCGGGCCAGGTCGGTGAACACCTCCCACTCCGGGCGGGCCTCGCCGACCCGCGGGCCGGGGATCTCGGGGCTGAAGATGACCCGGCGCTCGGTCGAGGTCTCGGTGACCCCGCCGGGGATCTCGTAGCGGGTGCACACCGGCAGCAGCAGCGCCGCCTCGGCGGGGTCGACCAGCATCTGGCTGGAGAGCACGATGTCGGCGTGGACCCGGAGCGGCACGCGCCCCAGGGCCGCCTCGACCCAGGCCGGGTCGGGCAGCACCTCCAGGAAGTTGCCGCCGGAGGAGAAGAGGACGTCCAGCCGGCCGTCGTGGGCGGCGTCGATCATCTCCGGGGCGGTCAGGCCGCCACCCGAGGGGACCGGGAATCCCCACCGGTCGGAGAACCAGGCGAGGTGCTCGGCGTCGATCGGCCGCCCGCCCGGCAGCACCGTCGAATAGGCGCCCATCTCGGCGCCGCCCTGGACCCCGGAGTGGCCCCGGATCGGCATCAGGCCGCACTTGTCGCGCCCCACGAAGCCGCGGCTGAGGGCCAGGTTGACGATGGCCCGCACGTTGTCCTCGCCGTGCGCGTGCTGGGTCACCCCCATGCTCCAGACGAAGACCGCCGACCGCGCCCCGCCGACCATCGCGGCGAACTCCCGCATGTCGGCCTCGGACGCGCCGGCCGCGCGCGCCAGGTCGTCCCATCCCAGCCCCGCCACCACCGCGGCCAGCCCGTCGAATCCCTCGGTGTGGCCGTCGACGAACTCGCGGTCCACCGTCCCCGACTCCACCATCGCCTTGAGGGTGCCGGTGAGGAAGGCCACGTCGCCGCCGGTGTCGACCAGGAAGAAGCGATCGGCGACGCGCGTCCCGAAGATCGCGCTCTCCATATTGCTGGGCACCCAGTAGCGCTCCATCCCGGGCTCGCGGTAGGTGTTGACCACCACCACCTTGGTCCCCGCCTTCTTGGCGTGGTAGAGGTACTTCATCGCCACCGGCTGGTTGTTGGCCACGTTGGAGCCGATGAAGACGACCAGGTCGCTGCCGATCCAGTCGGTGTACGAGCAGGTGGTGGCGGCCACCCCCAGCGCCTCCTTGAGCCCGAAGGTGCTGGGCGAGTGGCAGACCCTGGCGGCGTTGTCGATGGAGTTGGTGCCGATCGCCCGGACCGCCTTCTGGGCCGCGTAGTAGGTCTCGTTGGGCTGGCCCCGGCTGGTCAGGTAGAAGCCCGCCCGGTCGGCGCCGGACTCGCGGATGCGGGCGGCGGCGAGGTCCAGGGCCTGGTCCCAGCCGATTCGCGTGAACCCCGGCTCGCCGCGCCGCCGGAGCATCGGGAAGGGCAGCCGGCCGAGGTCGCGCAGCTCGGCGCTGGTGCGCCGGCGCAGCTTCGCGACGTCGCCCAGGACGGCGGGGTCGAGGGCCGGCATGGTGTTGAGCCGGAGCAGGCGGAGCCTGACGTTGCAGAGGTGGATCTCGGGCAGGGTCCAGTCGCGCATGCCCTTGGTGCCGAGCGCGCAGCCGTCGCAGACGCCGTGGTTGAGGATGCGCATGGCATAGCCGAGCTGGTCGCGGTTCTCGCGGAGGGCGCGCCACAGCTCGGCATAGTTGTTGGGCCGCTTCTCGCCGATGCCGAACGGCTTCCAGCTGGCCCAGTGCCTGGGCTGCCAGCGGCGGTGGCCGGCTCTCATGCCGGCCAGGTCCGCCGGGACGGGGCCCGGACGCCGGCCGGCGCGGCCGGCAGGTCGGCCGGCGTGTTGAGGTTGCGGGCGAAGCCGGGCGCGGCGATCGGACGCCATCGCGGCTCGTCCCAGACGTCGACCCTGAGCCCGGCGAGGGCGTCGCGCAGCGCCAGGCGGCCGCCGTCGAGGGCGGCGCGGAGGGCCGCTAGCGCGCGCCGAGAGTAGACGGCGTGGAGCGGCTGGGGCCCGCCGTCGACCAGCGGCAGGGCGACATCGGCGTCCGGTCCCAGCCCGGCGGCCATCGCGGCGAGAAGCGCGGGGCTGAGGTCCGGCAGGTCGACGGCGACCACCGCCAGCCGGTCGTGCGGCGAGGCCGACAGGGCGCCGGCTATGGCCGCCAGCGGACCCCGCCGACCGGGGCCGGCGGAGGCGCCACCCGCGCCCGTTCCGGCGGCATCCACGACCCGGCCCGGCCCCGCGGCATCCGCGACCTGGCCCGACGCCGCGGCGTCCGCGACCTGGCCCAGCCCGGCCACCTCCGGCACCGCCGCCAGCCGCCCCAGCTCCCCCGGCGCCAGCAGCACCGGGTCGGCCACCTCGGCCAGGCGGCGGGCCACCCGCGCCACCAGGGGCTCGCCGTCCCAGACCAGGCGGGCCTTGTCGACCCCCATCCGGCGGCTCCCGCCGCCGCAGAGCACCACCCCGGCTAGCATGGGTTCCTAGCATGGCAGGCAGCAGGACGCGCGCGCCGGTGCTGGCCGTCGAGGACGGCCGGGCCCGGCCCCGGCGCACCGACAGCCTGGCCACGGAGGAGCCGATGGAGACCCGGCTGCTGATCGGCGACCAGCGCCGGACCGTCGCCGTCACCATGCGCACCCCGGGCTCGGACTTCGAGCTGGCCGCCGGCTTCCTGTTCGGGGAGGGCATCGTCGGGCGGCGGGAGGAGATCCGCGGCATCCGCTACTGCGTCGCCGGCGAGGTCGAGGCCGAGCAGATGTACAACGTGGTCAACGTCGAGCTGGCCGCCGGTGCCGCCCCCGACCTGCGGACCCTGGAGCGCCACTTCTACACCAGCAGCGCCTGCGGGGTCTGCGGCAAGGCCAGCATCGACGCCCTCCGCCTCCGCGTCGGGGAGCCGCTGGCGCCGGGGCCCCCGATCGACGCCGAGGTGGTCTACGCCCTGCCGGACGCCCTCAGCGCCGGGCAGGCTCTGTTCCAGCGCACCGGCGGGCTGCATGCCGCGGCGCTCTTCACCGCCGCCGGCGAGCTGCTGGCGGTGCGCGAGGACGTGGGGCGGCACAACGCGCTGGACAAGCTGGTCGGCTGGGCCCTGCTGCGGGACATGCTGCCGCTGGACCGGCACCTGGTCGTGGTCAGCGGACGCTCCAGCTTCGAGCTGGTGCAGAAGTGCGTCAGCGCCGGCGTCCCGGTGCTCTGCTCGGTGTCGGCCCCGAGCAGCCTGGCGGTGGACCTGGCCGCCGGGTTCGGGATGACCCTGATCGGGTTCCTGCGCGGGCGCCGCTTCAACGTCTACGCCGGGGCGGAGCGCCTGACGGCCGGCGCCTGAGTCAGCCGGCGAGGAAGCCCGTCTCGTCGTCCTGGCCGGCCAGCGGGGGGCGGGAGGCCAGGCTGGGGTCGGCCAGCGCCAGCGCCATCCGGGTGTGGGACAGCGCCGCCTCGGCGTTGCCGCGCGCCTCCAGCACCTCGGAGTAGCGGGTGTGGCACTCCATCAGGCGCTTGGTGGCGCCAAGCTGGGCCAGGCTGTCGAGGGCCCGGCGCCAGGCGGCGTCGGCGGCCTCGGTGTCGCCCTCCTGCTCGCGGACCTCGGCGATGATCCGCTGCGCGCTGGCCACCGAGAGCCGCTCGCCGTGGGCCTCGGCGATGGCCATCGCCTGCCCCGCGAAGGCCTCGGCCGCCGCCACCGCCCCCCGGGCCAGCTCCAGCTCGCCGAGGCTGAGCAGGACATGCGCCCGCCCGGCCTCCAGGCCGGTCTCCTCGCTGAGCGCCAGGGACTTGCGCAGGTGCGCCTCGGCCTCGGCGATCTGGCCGCTGCGGAGCAGCACCAGGCCCAGGTTGTTCTCGACCCTGGCGATCGAGCGGCGGTCGTGGTCCATCTCGTGGACCGCCAGCGCCCGGTGGGAATAGGCGCTCGCCCGGGCCAGGTCGCCGAGCTGCTCGTAGGCGGCGGCGAGGCCGTTGTACATCATCGCCAGGGCGGCCAGGTCGCGCAGCGGGCCGGCGGCCTCCAGCGCTCGCTCGTACATCTCTACCGCCCGGCGCCACTCGTGGGTCCGGACGTGGTGGTGGCCGAGGTGGTTGTAGATCCGGCTCTCCAGGTCGGCCCGCGGCGGGTCGAGCCGGGCGCAGTCGGCCAGGGCCTCCTCGAACATCGCCTCGGCCCCGGCCTCGTGGCGCTTGGACTGGGCCAGCGCCAGCATGTCCTTGGCGTCCACCGCCGACCAGGCGTCGCCGCTCTTGGAGTAGTGAGCCAGGGCCTCGCGAAGCAGCGGGATGCCGTGCTCGACGTCGTCCTCGAGGACCATCGCGCTGCCCAGGCCGAGCGCCACCGAGGCCCGGCGGGCGGGGTCGTGGAGGGAGGCCAGGACCCGCTGGCCGAGCTCGATGGCGGCCGGGTGATCCTCGTCGAGCAGGAACTGCTCCAGCCGCCGCAGGTCGCTGGCCGGGGCCCCCACCCCGTGCTTGGCGGGGTCGGCCAGGAAGAACTCCAGCGGCTTGCCGGTGCGCTCGGCGATCAGCTCCAGGGTCCGCCGCGAGGGCCTGATCTGGCCCTTCTCGATGCGGTGGATCGCGGCCCGGGTGACGTCGGCGCCGGCCACCCCGGCCAGGCTCAGCCCCGACTGGGCGCGCGCGTCACGCACGGCACCAGGTCTG
>DASZGP010000239.1:0-9620 GCA_035938695.1 Candidatus Dormiibacterota bacterium
CAGGGCCAGCAGGCCGATGCCGTCGCGGACCAGGTCCTCGGCCATGCCGATGCCCGCCTCCAGCGCGGCCACCGCCTGCTCCCGGGTCATCGCCGGGCCGGCGCTGGAGTTGGCGGTGCCGGGCCCGATGCGGCGGTCGAGCACGCCCTCGATGCCGGCGTCCACCGCCACCCCGGCGTCGACCACCACCAGCCGGGCGCCGGCGGCCCGCGCCAGGACGCAGATCGCCGCCCCGCCGCCGGCGAAGTTGGCCAGCATCTGAACCGTCACCTCCTGGGGATAGGCGCTGACGCCTTCCAGCGCGATCCCGTGGTCGGCGGCGACCACCACGACCGCGGCCGGCTCGGGCTGCGGCAGGGGCTGGCGGCGGATGGCGGCCACCCGGCAGGCCAGCTCCTCCAGCCGGCCGAGGCTGCCGCGGGGCTTGGTCTTGAAGTCCAGCGCGTGCTGCGCGGCCGCGGCGCAGCCCTCGTCGGGCGGGCTGATGCGGGCCAGGGTGAGGTCGAGGCTGGAAGCGGTGGTGGTCATGGCTCCTCCAAGAAGTCGGCTGCCGAAAAGAGGGGGTGGACGTGGCCGGCCACCAGCAGGGCGGCGCGGCGGGCGCGGGTGGCGAAGGTCGTGTTGACCGTGCCCAGGAGGTCGCGGTACTCGCGGCCCAGCGGGCTCATCGGGACCAGGCCCAGGCCGACCTCGTTGCTGACCACCACGGCCGGCGCCGGGCGGTCCGCCAGCGCCTGGGCCACCGCGCCGGCCGCGGCCAGGACGGCGTCGGCGGTGGCCTCCTGGCCGAGCAGGTTGGAGACCCACAGCGTCAGGCAGTCGACGATCAGGAAGTCGCCGGGCGGCGCCGCCCGCACCGCGTCCAGCAGGGCCAGCGGGGCCTCCACCGTCGCCCATCCCGCGGGGCGCTCGGCGCGGTGGCGGGCGATCCGCGCGGCCATCTCCTCGTCGCCGGCCTCGGCGGTGGCGATCAGGGTCACCGGCGTGCCGGCGCGCGCCGCCATCTTCGAGCTCAGGGCCGACTTCCCGCTGCGGGCGCCGCCGATCAGGAAGGTGTAGGGCATCAGTAGTCGATGCCTCGGATGGCCCGGATGCCGCGGTCGAAGGCGTGCTTGACGTTGCGCATCTCGGTGACGGTGTCGGCGCAGGCCACCAGCGCCTCGGGGGCGTCGCGGCCGGTCAGGACCACGTTGACGTTCGAGGGCCGCTCCCGGATCGCCGCCACCACCTCCTCGACGGGGATCCAGCCCCAGTTGACCGGGTAGGTGATCTCGTCCAGCACCACCAGGCCGTACTCGGGCGAGGCCAGCTTCTCCCGCGCCACCCGCCAGGCCTGCTCGGCCACCGCCCGAGTGCGGTCGATGTCCGCGGAGTCCCAGGAGAAGCCGTCGCCCAGGGTCCACCAGTCGACCCCCAGGCGGCGCGCCGAGGCCTCCTCGCCGGGCTTCCAGCGCCCCGACTTGACGAACTGGACGACGCCCACCCGCCACCCCCGGGCCACCGCCCGGGTCGCGGTCCCGAAGGCGGCGGTCGACTTGCCCTTGCCGTCGCCGGTGTTGACGATGACCACCGAGGGCGCCCTGACCGTGGCCCTGGGCGGCGCGTCGAGGGGCACCTCGTGGGGCGGCTGGGGATGATTCAGGGCCGGGATGCTGCGATCCGGCACGACCGCCCGCGCCACCTCGCCGACCGCCCGGACCCTGACCCGGGCCCGGTAGGTGCCGGCGATGGTGGTCTCGGTCAGCACCTCGGCGGGGGGGCCGGCGCGCACCAGCCGGCCGTCCACCACCAGGGCCAGGCGGTCGGCGTACTGCCCGGCCAGGGTCAGGTCGTGCATCGCGGCGATCACCGTCAGGCCGCGGTCGCCGCGCTCGGCGTGGATCAGGTCGAGGACGTCCTGCTGGCGGCCGACGTCGAGCGCGCTGGTGGGCTCGTCCACCAGCAGCAGGGGCGCCTCCTGGGCCAGGGCGCGGGCGATCGCCACCCGCTGCCGCTCGCCGCCGCTGAGGCTGTCTAGGGGACGCGCCGCCAGCGCCGTCAGCGACAGTTTCTCCAGGGTGGCGGCGACCACCCGGCGGTCCCCGGCGCTCTCCCGGCCGAGGAAGGAGAAGCGCGCCGCGCGCCCCAGCAGGACGTACTGGGAGACGCTCATCCCGGCCGGCATCACCGGCTCCTGGCGGACCATGGCCAGGCGGCGGGCCATCCGCCGGGGGTCGGACCCCGCGATCGGCCGCCCGCCGAGGCTGATCTCGCCGCCGTGGGGCAGGAGCCCGGCGATGGCCCGCAGGATGGTGGTCTTGCCGGCCCCGTTGGGCCCGATCAGCGCCAGCCAACCGCCGGTGGCCACCTCGAGGTCGAGGCCGCGCACCACGACGCGGCCCTCGTAGGCCACCTCGACCCGGCGCAGGGCCACGGCCGGCACGCCCGCGACGGGCGTCTCGACAGGTTCCAGCTCGGCGGCGCTCATGTCTCGCGCAGCCTCCGCGAGCGCATCACGAAGAGGAAGAACGGCGCCCCCACCAGGGCCGTGATCACCCCCACCGGCAGCTCGGCGGGCGCCGTCACGGTGCGCGCCGCGGCGTCGGCGAGGACCAGGAACGCCGCCCCCAGGAGGCAGGACATCGGCAGCACGACGCGGTAGCTGGTGCCCAGCAGCAGCCGGACGGTGTGGGGCACGATGATCCCCACGAAGCCGATCGCGCCGGCCGCCGACACCGCCGCGGCGGTGCAGATGGTGGCGGCGATCACCACCACCAGGCGCACCCGCCGGGGCGAGACGCCGAGGGTCGCGACCTCCTCGTCGCCGACCCCCAGCGCGTCGAGCAGGCGCCGGTGGGCCAGGATCAGGCCCAGCCCGATGGCGGCGTACGGGAGCAGGCCGGCGACGTCGTCCCAGCCCGCGGTCACCAGGCGGCCCACGATCCAGGAGTAGACCTGGCGCAGGGAGTCCGACTGGGCCTGCTGGACGTAGGACTGCACCGCCGTCAGGAAGGCGGCCACCGCGACCCCCGCCAGGATCAGGGTGGTGGGGCCGCGGGAGTCGCCCAGCGAGGTGCCCAGCGCGTAGGTCGCCGCCACCGCCGCGCCGGCGCCGAGGAACGCCGCGACCGGGGCCGGGCTGAAGCCGAGGACGGTGGCGCCGTGGACGATCACGATGGCCAGGGTGGCGCCCAGCACCGCCCCCGCCGCCGCCCCCAGCAGGTAGGGGTCGGCCATGGGGTTGCGGAAGACGCCCTGGTAGGCCGCCCCGGCGCTGGCCAGCATGCCCCCGACCAGCGCCGCCAGCACCACCCTGGGGAAGCGCAGGGACCACAGGATCGCCGCCGGTCCGGAGGTGGCGGCGTCCCGCCCCAGCGGCGGGGAGAGCAGCGCCGCCAGCACCTCGCGGGGGGCCACGTGGACCGGCCCGGCCATCACCCCCACCGCCACCGCCGCGAGCAGGATGCCGACCGCGACGGCGCCCCACAGCGGGGGCAGCCGGGGCAGCCCGCCCAGCGCGGGCGCCGTCGCCCGGGCCGGGGTGGGCGTGCCGCCCGGGACCGGCGTGGCACGCTGGGGCGCTGCCGGGCCCTCGCCAGGCGCGGCCTCGCCGCGCCGTGCCAGACCCGCCACCTCCGGCATCACCCGCTCCGCCATCCGCGCGTCAGCCCGTGGGCAGCGGCAGCGCGGTGCGCTGGAGCTGGCTGACGTGGGTGGCGATCAGGCGGATGAAGTCCACCACCCGGGGGCCCCAGCGCGAGGCGACGTCGTCGTCGGCCGCCACCACCTGGCTGTTCTTGACCGCGGCGATCGCGGTCCAGCCGGGGCGGGCGGCAACCGCCGCCGCGTCCTGGTGGCAGCACCTGGTGTCGGCCAGGACGATCAGGTCGGGGCTGGCGGAGATGATGAACTCGGACGAGAGCTGGGGGTAGTCGGGCGCCGCGCCGGCGGCCGCGTCCGCGATGTTGGTCAGTCCCAGCAGCGTGTAGACCTGCCCGATGAAGGTCTTGGAGGTGGCCGAGTAGCGGGTGTCGTCCAGCTCGTGGTAGACGCTCAGCTTGCGCGACGGCCGGCCCACCGAGGCCACGATCCGGGCGATGTCGGCGCGCATCCTGGCCACCAGCGCGGCGGCCTCCCCGACATGCCCGGTGGCGTCGCCGAGCTGGCGGACCTGGGTGTAGCTGTCGTCCAGGTTCTTGGCCGCCGGCTCCAGCAGGGTGGGCACGCTGACCTGGGCCAGGCCCTGGACCATGCCGCCGGGGTCCTCCGAGGCCACCACCAGGTCGGGGGTGTAGCCGGCGATGGCCTCGACGTTGGGCTGGAAGCCGGAGAGCTTGGTCACCGGCGCCTGGGCCGGGTAGTTGGACTGGTCGTCGACCGCCACCACCTGCTTGCCGGCGCCGAGGGCGAAGAGCATCTCGGTCGCGGTGGGGGACAGGGAGACGATCCGGACCGGCCGCCGCGCCAGGGTGACGGTGGTCCCGCCGGGCGCGGTGATGCTGACCGGGAAGTGGCCCACCGCCGGCGACGGCGACGGCCCGGTGGCGCCCGCCGAGCCCAGCCCGCAGGCGGCCAGCAGGAGGGGCAGGATCAGGGCGGCGGCGGTCCGCGCGCCCTCCCGGGGATTCTGGCGGCGACCGGTTGCGCGCCGGCCTCCGCTCTGATGCGTCTGCATCGAGCGTTCCTCCGCGGCCTGATCCCGCCCGATGGGGTGCCCTGGCCGCCGGAGGGCATCGCCACTGGTCTGCGCGAGTGGGATGGATGCGCCCTCGGGGTGGGTATCCTGGCTCACGGATCGAAGCTCCCGGCCGCCTTCCCTCGGGACGAACCCTCAGTGGCACGTGGCCGCTCGCTCCCCGCTCACAGTTGCGCGACAGCGCCGGATTCGCACCGGCTTCCCGTCGCCCGCGGGCTATTCAGATGTCGGGATGGATTATCCGGCAGAGTTGGGGCTGCCGCAAGGACGACAATGGAACCCTGCCCGGACAGGAGGAAGAGATGACCGAGACCGCCACCGCCCAGCCGCAGATCGAGTTCCAGGACCGCGACCGCCTGTTCATCGGCGGCGCCTGGGTGCCGTCCGAGGGCCAGACCACGATCGAGGTGATCTCGTCCTCCACCGAGGCCCCGATCGGGCGGGTGGTGGAGGGCACCGCCGGCGACGTCGACCGCGCGGTGACCGCTGCCCGGGCCGCCTTCCCGGCCTGGTCCGAGACCCCGCCGGCCGAGCGCGCCGATGGCCTGGACCGTATCCAGCAGGGTCTCCGCGAGCGCCGCGACGAGCTGGTCCGGCTGGTCGCCGCCGAGGTCGGCATCCCGGTCGGGTTGGCCCTGCCGTTGCAGATCGCCTCGGTGGCCTACGCCTTCAAGATGTACGCCGCGATGATCCGCGAGTACGCCTTCGAGGAGACCGCCGGGTCCTCGCTGGTGCTGCGCGAGGCGGTCGGCGTGGTGGGGGCGATCACCCCCTGGAACTATCCCCTGCACCAGATCGCGCTGAAGGTCGCCCCGGCCCTGGCGGCGGGCTGCACGGTGGTCCTCAAGCCCAGCGAGGTGACCCCGCTCAACGCCTTCGTCCTGGCCGAGGTGATCGAGGCCGCCGGCCTGCCCGCGGGGGTCTTCAATCTGGTCACCGGCACCGGCCCGGTGGTCGGCGAGGCGATCGCCGCCCATCCCGAGGTCGACATGGTCAGCTTCACCGGCTCGACCCGCGCCGGCAAGCGAGTCTCCGAGCTGGCGGCCCAGACCGTCAAGCGGGTCACCCTGGAGCTGGGCGGCAAGTCGGCCAACGTCATCCTCGACGACGCCGACCTCGACGCCGCGGTGCGCCGCAACGTCCAGCAGGTGCTCAACAACACCGGCCAGTCCTGCAACGCGTGGAGCCGGATGCTGGTGCCCCGGGCCCAGCAGGAGGAGGCCGCCCGGATCGCCGCCGAGGTGGTCGCGGAGGCCATCGTCGGCGACCCCTTCGCGGCCGAATCGACCGTCGGCCCGCTGGCCTCCGACGCCCAGCGCCAGCGCGTCGTCGGCTACATCCGCAAGGGCCAGGCGGAGGGCGCCCGGCTGGTGGCCGGCGGCCCCGAGGCCCCGGCCGGCCTGGAGCGCGGCTACTACGTCCGGCCCACGGTCTTCGCCGACGTCACCCCGGAGATGACCATCGCCCAGGAGGAGATCTTCGGCCCGGTGATCGCGATCATGCCCTACGACACCGAGGAGGACGCCATCCGCATCGCCAACGACACCGTCTACGGCCTGGCCGGCGCGGTCTGGTCGGCCGACGAGGCGCGGGCCAAGCGGGTCGCCCGCAAGCTCCGCACCGGGCAGGTCGACATCAACGGCGGGCAGTTCAACATGATGGCGCCCTTCGGCGGCTACAAGCAGTCGGGCAACGGCCGCGAGCTGGGCCGCTTCGGCCTGGAGGAGTTCCTGGAGGTCAAGTCGCTCCAGCTCTGAGGTACGAAGGGCCGGCGCTGCCGGCGTCGGCGCGCGCTCAGAGGTCGCTCATGCCCCTCACGACAGGCGGACCTGCCTGGACCGAGCCGCCACTTAGAATTCTCCGATGCCCCCCGCACGCTGGCGCACGCCCCTGACCGACCGCCTCTTCGAGGCCGTCCTGGCCCTGCGCACGCCCGAGGAGTGCGAGCGGTTCTTCGAGGACCTCTGCACCATGAAGGAGATCACCGACCTCTCCCACCGCCTGGAGATCGCCCGCCTGCTCCACGGCGGGGCCAAGTACGAGGAGGTCATCGCGGCGATGCGGGAGCGGCTCGCGGGCCCTCCCGGCGACGCCGTGGCCCACCTGCCCAGCACGGCCACGATCAGCCGGATCAATCGCTTCCTGCGCTACGGCGCCGACGGCTACCGCCTGATCCTGGAGCGTGTGGGCGCCTCCCAGCGTGCCTGAGCCGGCCGTCGAGCGGCTGGCGCCGGCCGCCCTGGAGGAGGTGCGGGGGATGCTGCTGGACCTGATGGTGGAGGAGCAGGGCAGCTACGACCACCCCCCCGCCAGCCGGGCCCAGATCGACCGCGACCTGCTCAGCGAGCTGCGGCCGGCCTTCAGCGGTGAGAACGTGATGCTGGTGACGCGCGACGGCGCGGGCCGGGTGGCGGCGCTCTGCTGGTGCGTGATCTACGACCCCGGCACCGGGCTGGAGGGGGAGGTGGCCGAGGTCTACGTGCGCCCCGACCAGCGCGGGCGAGGGCTGGCGCGGCGGCTGCTGGGCGAGGCGGTCGAGCTGTTCCGCGCCCGGCGGGTGACCTTCGCCTCGGTCTGGACCCATCCGACCAACCGGGCCGCCATCCGCCTCTACCGCAGCGCCGGCTTCGCGCCGACGGAGCAGATGGTGATGACCTGGCTGCCGGCGGACGCCGGATGAGGCTGCTTCGGCTGCTCGGCCTGGTGGCGCTGGTCGCGGCGGTCTCGGCCGGGGTGAGCACCCTGGTCGTGCTCAACCGCCGGGCGCCCTCCGACACCGTGACCCGCGGCCCCCAGGTCGCCGCCGGCCAGAGCGCCGACGGGCCGGTGGCGGCGGTGGCCAAGGCCGGCCCCGCGGTGGTCCGGGTGGAGACCGGCCCGGCGCCCGCCGCCGGCGCCGACGCGCCCGGTGGGACCGGCGTGGTGGTGGACGCGCGGGGCTACGTGCTGACGGCGCGGGCCCTGGTCGCCGCCGCCTCGCGGGTCGCGGTGGCGATCCCGGGTGGCAGGACGCTCGAGGCCAGCGTGGTCGGCAGCGACCCGCTCAGCGGCACCACGCTGCTGAAGGTCGAGGCCACCGGTCTCAAGGCCGCGACCCTGGCCCCGCCCAACTCGCCGCTGCTGGCCGGTTCCGGCGTGGTGGTGCTGGCGGCGCCCCCGGCCTTCCAGGTCGCGGTCGGGGCGGTTGCCGGGACCGGCCTCAGCCTGGCGCTGGACGACCCGGCCCAGCCCGGCCACGCCCGGGTGCTCGACGACCTGCTCCAGCTCGACGTCGCGCCCCGCTCCGGACAGCTCGGCGCGCCGCTCCTGGACGGCGCCGGCCGGATGGTCGGCATGGTGGTGGCGCTGGCCTCCTCGCCGGCTGCGGGTACCGGAGCCGGCATGTCGATCGCCGCGTCGCCGGGCAGTGGTCCCAGCGCCTTCGGGAGCGGCGCGGTGGCCGCCGCGTCTACCGCCGCCGACGCGCCCCAGCTGTGGGCCGCCGACATGGCGGACGCCGAGCCGGGGCTGCAGCAGCTGATCGCCCAGGGCCACGTCGCCTTTCCCAGCCTCGGCTTCACCTATCAGCAGTTGACCCCCGATGCCGCCGCCGACCGGGGCGTGCCGGGTGGTGTGGTGGTGCTGGCGGTGACCGCCGGCTCGGCCGCCGCCCAGGCCGGGATCGTGGCCGGCGACTTGGTCACCACCGCCAACGGCACGGTCCTCGACTCGGGGCACTCGCTGCGGCGCCTGCTCCGCGCCCTGCCCGAGCACCAGGCGGTGGCCCTGGTCCTGCACCGAGCCGGCGGCGACCGGTCGGTGAGCGTGCCGGTGGTCCTGGAGACCGCATGACCGACGCGGCGACCCCGACCAGCGACCAGCCGGCGGCGCGCGTGCCGGGCGGGCCCACGGGTGCCCGGGGCCCGGCGGTGAGCCCCCCCCCGTCGCCCCGCCAGGCCGCCGCGGCGTACCTCCAGCCCCACGTCACCGCCTTTCTCGACGCCCAGGGCGTCATCGACCACCCGGCCCTGGTGCTGGAGCGCCCGGCCCGGCCGGAGCACGGCGACCTGGCCCTGAACCTGGCCCTGCGCCTGGCCAAGCCACTCGGCCGCAGGCCGCTGGACATCGCCAACGACCTGGCCGCCGCGATCCCCGCCGGTGGCCCGATCGCCGCCGTGGCGGTGGCGCCGCCGGGCTTCCTCAACCTCCGCCTCGACCTGGCCTGGCTCTTCGGCACCATGCGCGAGGTGGTCGCCGCCGGCCCCCACTGGGGCCGGCTCGACTTCGGCGCCGGCCAGAGGGTGCAGGTCGAGTTCGTCAGCGCCAACCCCACCGGGCCGCTGCTGTTCAGCCATGGCCGCGGCGCCGTCGTCGGCGATACCGTGGCCAGGCTGCTGGACTTCACCGGCCACGCCGTCGAGCGGGAGTTCTACGTCAACGACGCGGGGCGCCAGGTCAGGGTCTTCGGCATGTCCCTGGTGGCGGCGCGGCTGGGCCGGCCGGCGCCGGACGACGGGTACTCCGGCGAGTACATCCAGGAGCTTGCGGCGGCCATCCCGGACGAGGTCTGGGGAGGCGAACCGGAACGCCTCACCCGGGTCACGGACTGGGGCATCCAGCACTACCTGGCCGAGTACCGCCAGCACCTCGGCGACATCGGCATCGGCTTCGACCACTGGTTCTCCGAGCGCGACCTCTACGGCGAGTGGTCGGAGGCGACCCGCGCCGTCCTGGCCGCCCAGGGGGCGATCGCGGAGCACGACGGCGCCACCTGGATCACCCTGCCCGACGGCCAGGAGGAGGTGCTGGTCAAGAGCACCGGCGACGGCACCTATTTCTGGGGCGACATCCTCTACCACCGCGACAAGCTGGTCCGGCGTGGCTTCGCCCGGGCCATCGACGTCTGGGGCGCCGACCACCAGAACCAGGTCCGCCGGGTCAAGGACGTCCTCAGCCTCTTCGGCGT